>DATBYR010000047.1:0-9381 GCA_036513565.1 Methylocella sp.
GGCCCAGACCGGCTGCCCGCACGGGACCGGGACCGGCGGCTCGAAATATCCCAATCTCAAGGCCGAGTTCAATGCCGAGCCGCATGTACGCGGCACCTGTTCCATGGCGCGCGCGCAGGACGTAAATTCGGCCAACTCGCAGTTCTTCATCTGCTTTGGCGACGCGCGCTTTCTCGACAAGCAATATACCGTCTGGGGAAGGGTCACGGCGGGCATGCAGAACGTCGACAAGATCAAGCGCGGCGAACCCGTCCGCGATCCCGATAGGATCGTTTCCGCGACAGTCAGCTGACGCCCCAAATGCATGATCGCGAAGTTTGCGGCGCCTGGCGGGGTCTCGCCGGGGCGCGGGCGCTTCGATCGACCGGCTCAGCTTGGGACGAGGTTAGAGGGCGCCTCGAGAACTTGCGTCAATGCATGGAACGGCATAGGCCAGCCGAACAGATATCCTTGCAGAACGCTGCAGCCGCAGGCGATCATTCTGAGGGCCTGACTTTCGGTTTCCTCACCTTCCGTGATAACCGCGAGATTGAGCGCTTACGAGTGGTGACGAACCGGACTGATTGTATATCCCACCCCCAACAAATGGTGGCCGGAATCACTCAAATTGAGGATGGATATGATTAAGTTTGATGCGGACGTCCCTTGGTTGGGCTCTTCCAAGCGGATTCCTTCGCCGGGGTTTTCGTTGACCGGGATGCGGCAACCGCTATAGCGGCCGGCTCGCTGGCGATTTTTGCAATTGTGCGTGTCGATCTCTTCGATTTCGATTTGCCTCCGGAACGCATTGCGCTGCGCCCCGCGGAACCGCGCGATGCCGCGCGGCTCCTAATTGTCCGGCCACATGGCTCGCCGCCTTTCGAGGACCGCGCAATCCTCGACCTGCCGGACTTTTTTGCGCCCGGCGACGTTCTCGCCGTCAATGACACGCGGGTCATCCGCGCGGGGCTATGTGGCTTTCGTGTGCGCGGCAAAACCTCGGCCCGGATCGAGGCAACATTGGTCAGACGCGAAGGCGCAGCGTTGTGGCGCGCTTACGTGCGGCCAGCGAAGAAGCTGAAGCAAGGCGAAGTCATTCGCTTCGCAGCTGCAAATAGCTTGGAGAGCAGCGCGGAAAGTCTCGATGCCGAGGTAGTGTCAAAAGGCGACGAAGGGGACGTTTTGCTGAAGTTCGTTTTGTCTGGTGAGCAACTCGGCACGGCAATCGAACGGATAGGCCAGATGCCTCTGCCTCCCTATATTTCCAGCCGGCGGCGGCCCGATCGAAGGGATACGCAAGATTATCAGACGCTGTTCGCGCAAAAGCCCGGCGCGGTCGCGGCGCCAACCGCAAGCCTCCATTTCACGCCAAGGCTCGCCGCCGCGCTTGCCGCGCGGGGTGTCTCCATTCAAAGAGTGACGCTGCATGTGGGGCCAGGCACGTTTTCGCCGATCAAGGCGAAGGACACCGCGGACCACAAGATGCACGCTGAATGGGGCGAGGTTAGCCAAGCGGCGGCTGGCGCCTTCAACCGAGCGCGCGGCTCAGGAGGGCGGATCATTGCCTCGGGGACGACGAGCTTGCGGATTCTCGAAGCCGCGGCGAGGCCGGATGGAAGGTTTGAGGCTTTTGCCGGCGAAACGTCGATCTTCATCACGCCGGGCTATAAGTTCAAGGCGGCAGACGTGCTGTTGACCAATTTCCATCTGCCGCGCTCGACGCTTTTCATGCTTGCCGCCGCTTTTTCCGGCATTGAGACCATGCGTGCTGCCTATTCCCACGCAATCGCCGAAAACTACCGGTTCTATAGCTACGGCGACGCATGTTTGCTGTTTCCGGCCGCCACGGAGAATGGCGCGTGACGGGTATTTTCCGCTTCGACGTCTTGAGCCAGGACGGGGCGGCCCGCGCGGGAGTCATCACGACTCCCCGCGGAATGATCCGTACGCCTGCCTTCATGCCGGTCGGCACGGCCGCCACCGTCAAGGCGATGCATCCCGAAACGGTAAAGGCGCTCGGCGCCGATATCGTGCTCGCCAACACGTATCATCTCATGCTGCGGCCGGGCGCGGAGCGGATCGCGATGCTCGGCGGCCTGCATAAATTTATGAACTGGCCGTGGCCGATCCTGACCGATTCCGGCGGGTTCCAGGTCATGTCCCTCGCCAAACTCAGAAAGCTCGACAAAAATGGCGTGACCTTTCAATCCCACATCGATGGCGCGGCGCATGTGTTGACTCCCGCGCGGGCGATGGAAATTCAGGATCTGCTCGGTTCCGACATCGCGATGCAGCTTGACGAATGCGTCAGACTGCCCTGCGCGGAAGCGGACGCGCGCCGCGCCATGCTCTTGTCGCTGAGATGGGCGGAGCGCTCCAAGGCGGCGTTCGTGGCGAAGCCGGGCCACGCGGCGTTCGGCATCGTCCAGGGCGGCGCGGCCGAAGCATTGCGGATCGAAAGCGCGAAAGCGCTCGCGGAAATGGGATTTGACGGTTACGCGCTGGGCGGGCTTGCCGTCGGCGAGCCGCGGATGGTCATGCTCGCCATGATCGAGTGTACCCTGCCGTGGTTGCCACGCGGAAAACCTCGCTATCTCATGGGAGTAGGCACGCTCGACGATCTTCTAGAGAGCGTGCGGCGGGGGATCGACATGTTCGATTGCGTATTGCCGACGCGCGCCGGACGCCATGGCCTTGCCTATACGAGGTCCGGGCGGTTCAATTTGCGCAATGCGCGCCACGCGGACGACCCGACGCCGGTCGATCCGCTGTCTTCTTGCGCGGCGGCGCGAACCTATTCCCGTGCCTATTTGCATCATCTCGTCAAGTCAGGTGAAATTCTCGGCATGATGCTGCTGACCGAAATTAATCTCGCCTATTACCAGGATTTTATGGATGACATGCGCCGCGCCATCGCGGCGGGCCGCTTCGGCGAGTTTTGTGGCGCGGCCAGAACGGCTTGGCGAACCGGCGAAACCGGCAAGTCGCTGTCCTAGCGCGCGGCAGAGGCACTGGGAACTATGCGGTACAATGCAAAAACGATTGATGATGTCAGGCGGATCCTTGCCGACGTGATCGAACGATCGAACCATGACCCGACCGCTTTGGCAAAGGCGCTTGGGAAATCGAAGGATTATATCCGCGATTTCATCCATCCGAACAAACGGACAGGAAAATATAGGAAGAACAGCCTTAGCGGGGATGCGAGGGACGAAATCGAGCGCCTTCTAAATCTTGAGCGTGGTACACTTTCCGCCCATTTTCGCGGACGTCCGAGCACCCCCGCACCGCACACGGCCACTGAAACCGACGACCACCTTCTTATCAAAGTAGCGGTGAGGGCGATGGTGGACGTTGGGCAGCTTGGGTGGAGCGAGGCCGAGATCAGGTTGGTCGCGGAACTGATCCCAGAAACCTACGCAGCGCAGCAATCTTCAGAATCATCTCCGGAGATAACTCGGTTGCGGCTAGAGCTTGCCATTCGCCGAGCTTTGCAAAAAATTATTGGCCACGGCGGTGGCTGATTTCCGCTGTAAGCTGGCGCAAAAGTTCCGGGGTCGCAAAGCCATCGGCTGGTCCGGCTTTGATGCTCATTTGGAAATCGTGGATCGCGTCGCGCGAGGCCTGCCCGAATCGGCCGTCGATTGGCCCATGATAAATCCCAAGTCTTTCGAGCAAGCGCTGAATCTCCGCCTTTTGCGTCCGACTCAAAAAAATCTCTGCCTTCGGCCAATGGCCGCGCGGCGCGGGTTTGTTTTCGATCCGCTCCGCGAGCAAGCTAAGCGTAATGGCGTAGGAGTCCGAATTATTGTACTCCTTGAGAATCCAGTAATTTGCCGACAAAAGGAAAGCTGGACCGGCGGCGCCGGAGGGAAGGAACAAGGTCGCGTCACCTTGCGGAAATGGGTCGCCATCGGCGCTTGTGAGGCCCTGCGCGGCAAAGGCGGCGAAGCTGCCATGCAACGAGGCAAAGCCGAAATTTTTGGGCAGGATCGCTTCGGTTCCCCAGGAGAGGCCAGGCTGCCAACCGGATTGGCGTAAAAAATTCGCGATCGAGGCCAGGCTATCGAGAGGGTTGTTCCAAATGTCTGGCAAGTCTGATCCGTCGTAGCTGACCGCATATTTGAGAAAGGCCGATGGAAGAAACTGCGGCCCGCCCATCGCGCCGGCCCAGGAGCCTTTCATCGCCGCGCGGGCAACGCCGCCTTTGTCGAGCATGACAAGCGCGCTGATCAATTCGTCGCGGAAAACCGGCCGGTCCTGGCGCAGATAAGCCAAGGTCGCGAGCGAGCGGACGATGTCCTTGTCGCCCTTTGCTTTCCCGAAGTCGGTCTCGATGCCGAAAGCCGCGAGAAGGATTTCGCGTGGCACCCCGAAGCGGCGCTCGATCTGCGCGAGTTCGGCGCGCCACGCGTGCCGACATTCACGGCCGCGCGCGACGCGGCGGGGCGAAACGGCCTCATTGAGATAGGATTTGAGGGGCTTGTCGAATTCCGCCTGCCGGTTCGACGCGGCGGGCGCGGCGGGGTCTGGCTCAAGCCCGGCGAAGGCCGCGTCGAAGGTCGCGCGTGCGATCCCTTGTTGTTCGGCAAGCGGCCAGAGGCTTTGCAAAAACTCTTGGAAGCCCGCGGAGGTGGGCGCGGTTTGGTCCGCGAGATTTGCTTGATCGAGCGCCGGAACGACTCGCGCCGGCCAGCAAAGCGCCAGTGCCAGCACTGTAAGGACGCGTAATAACTTTAGGTTCTTCCGCATTTGCCAGCTTGAACCCAAGTCCACTTCGAAGATGAATGCAACCCGGCGGTTTTCCGGTAATGTCTCAGTTTGAAGTTCTGCTTCCGACCCGGAGAGGTCCTTCAGCCCGAGTCGTCAAATCGCCTTCACGGCTCCTCGAAACCACCCTGCCCAGCGAGCAGTCCCTCGGGCCGGCGACAGCGCGTTGAATTGGACGAGCGATGCGCGCAATCTTGCGGTTATGAAAATCACGCTTGAAATGGTGCTTGCGGGATCGGCGGAACTTGCTGGGCGCGACGAAGACGACACAGACGAGGTATGTCAGGACGTGTTTATTGCTATGCTTAAGGCAGTTGGAATTCAGCCGCCCATTGTTCGATTTCCTTTAGAAGAAGTCTCAATTTATCGTTCAAGGCCACGGCTTCCGGAGCCTCAAAAAGCACGGCTTCTGGATGGACCTTCCTTTTTATTTTTGGTGGATGAGATGGAGTCGGTTGCCATTGACCTGTCGTCTTTACAAGGCGGAAAGCATCGTGGATCGGGTCTCTAACCCAGGTCGAATGCGCTAATATATTCCGCATTTCGTCACATTCTACGATGCGCTTCCTAATTCCTGATAAGTCGGCGTTGGAAGCGGCCCCCTTGTAAGCAAGGAGATCGCATATCATGTCAAATCGCTCATACGCTCTTGGCTCCCTGACCGCGATCCTTCCTACGTTACGATCTACGCCTATAACGGCTAAGCAAACCTTGTCAGACGCCATTCTAAGTTGGCGAAAAGGATTGTCGTTTCGCCAATTTCGCGCAACAGGTTGTCTGGAAGATCTATAACCGGCTCAGTTACGGCAAAGGTGAGCTTCATGGTCAAACCCAAATCATTGGAGAACAAAGGTGATGATGGCTGGGCACGCTTCGAGCAAGCCGTAGACGCCGCAATCAAGAGCGGCCCGAAGCATAAGACAGCAAAGCCTGAGAAAACAAAAAAGGGAGATCCCACTAAGCCCGATCGCGGCGCGATCCTAGCCGAGGAGAAATCCTGGCCGGTTTCGCTGGCGGTGCCGTTTCTATCGTTCTGCCGCATTCCTCATTGGGGCAGACGTAAGATTTTGACGCTTCTTTCCAAAGCATAATGGCGGGAGGGAATACGCATTGACACAGTTTGTAGTTAAGTTCCTGAGCTAGTTTAGCATCGGCCCTCTTAAGGGCTTGCTCCGCTTCTTCTATTTTTTGCGTCAGTGCGTTTTTATCAGTTCCTTTTGGCATTAAGGATAGGGTCACCTTCATTAAGTCGATCGCTGATTTCCCCGCGACGGTCCATTTGCCTAACTCGATCGGGTCAATCATGACTATCTCCAATCACGACATGCCCAGGCCAGAATCACTAGCAGGGGCGGCCTTTGCGCGTTCGCTTGCCGGAAAGTTTGTCAGTCAAGGGAAAAACACGGCCGATTCAGGGCAATCGGGTGAACGGTCTCCCGAGATACCGGGCACACGCCAATTTATGAGGCAGACGCCGCAGTACACCAAATTACGCTTCCTATTGGTAGTGCTGTCGACCGAGGTTTCACGTTTTGCGAGTCCAAGACCTCCAATCGGGGAATACCTCACCGGATTGTCGGCATTTGTTCCTTCGCCCGATTCCCCTGCTTCCAACGATTATTTGGGCTGGGGCCGCTCTCGTTGACCTCCTTGCCCACGGCATATAGTATACCCACCTATCCCAACGTAAGTTCTGCGGAAGACAGCCGGGCATGGGCCACGTCATTCGCGACAAGCAAAAGCTTCTGAACCGGGTGCGCCGCATTCGCGGGCAGGTCGAAGCCATCGAGCGCGCGCTCGAGGGCGAAGCTGGTTGCGCGCAGATCATGCATCAGATCGCCGGGTGCCGTGGCGCGATCAACAGCCTGCTGGTGGAGGTGGTCGAGGATCACATCCGCACCCATTTGGTCGATCCCGCCAAGAATCCGGAGGCGCTCGACGCCGAGGCGGCGGCGCAACTGATCGAGGTCGTTCACAGCTATTTCAGATGAGGGTCCGGGCCATGCAGGAGGGATGATGAACGACCAGGACGCCATGGCTGCCGGCGAACACAGCCATATTTTCCTTGGCGCCGGCCATGCGGCGAACGAGCGCCGGACTTGGGCCGCGATTTCGCTCGCGGGATTCATGATGGTCGCGGAAATCGCCGGCGGCACCCTGTTTGGGTCGCTCGCCGTGGTCGCCGATGGCTTTCATATGGCAACCCACGCCTTGGCGCTCTTGATCGCCGCCGTGGCTTATTCCTATGCGCGGCGGCACGCGAATGATCCCCGCTTCGTGTTCGGCACGGGAAAGCTCGGCGATCTCGCCGGTTTTACGAGCGCCGTCGTCCTTGCGATCATCGCCTTGATTATCGGCTACGAGGCGGCCGTGCGTCTTTTGTCGCCGGTGACGATCCATTTCGACGAGGCAATCTTGATCGCGGCCGGCGGTCTCATCGTGAACATTGCCACCGCCTGGCTCCTAAGTGCGGGCGGCGGCGATCATCATGGCCATGCGCATGGCCACGGGGTTAGGCATCGCGGGGGGCACGACGCGCATGCGCATGACGAGCCTCGCCGCATCGACACCGGGCGGGGAATTTTGCTTTTGGAGGTATTCGAGGATGGCGTGCCGCCGCGTTTCCGGCTGCGCCGCGAGGACCATCTCGAACCTGCCTCAGTGCTGGGTGATAGAGCCGCGTCGATCGAAACCGAACGCCCCGGCGGCGCGCGGCAGAATTTTCGCTTCGCCGATCGCGGGGCTTTTCTCGAATCGGTGGAAGAAGTTCCCGAGCCGCATGCATTCAAGGCCCGCTTGCGGCTCGCGGGCCTCGATCACGCGGACGTTTACGAGCTCGATTTCGTTGAGCCCGGACATAGCGGCGCTCTGGCCGCCTCTGCGGCTCACCGCGACAACAACATGCGCGCGGCTTTCGTGCATGTCGCGGCGGATGCGGCGGTCTCGGTGCTCGCGATATGCGGGCTGCTCCTCGGGCGCTTTTTTGGCTGGGTCTGGATGGACCCGGTCATGGGCATCGTCGGGGCCTTGGTCATCGCCAATTGGGCCTATGGCCTGATCCGCGACACCGGCGGCGTGCTCTTGGACATGAACCCCGATAAGGCAATGGCCGAAGAGCTGCGGCGCGCCATCGAGAGCGACGGCGACCGCTTGGCGGATCTCCATGTCTGGCGGCTCGGTCCCGGCCATCTCGGCGCGATCGTCTCGATCATGACGGCAAAACCCCGCGATGCGGAGTTTTACCGGTCGCGGCTCAGCCGTTTCCGAATGCTCTCGCATGTCACGATCGAAGTGCGCGATACAATTGCTCGCCGCAAGGCGGCCAAAAGGTGTCCTCCAGCCGCCGGATGACCGGCAGGACGCGGAGGATCGTCCGAAAAAACCTGCTTCGCACAAGAAAATTTGCCCACGATGGGGCGGATCGCTTCGATGGGCCGGTTTCGCAATAATGGCAAGATTTGCATAAAGTTGGCTGATTCGCGCAGTAAGTTGCCCGGTTTGGACGTGCTTGGGAGGGATGGATGCAGGGCTGCTGGCGCCAGTGGACGATGAAATTCGCGCGGTATGCCGGGCTTTGCGCCGGGATTTGCACTCTCTTCCTGGCGGTCTCGCCGGTGCCGGGCGAAGCCGCCGGTCAAATGGGAGTCGCCGCGAGTTTGCGCGGCCATGCCGGCGCGGCGGGACTATCGCTGATCGCCGGTCTCATCGCCGTTCCGGTGCTCGTCGCGCTGCTCTATCTATCCCAGCGGCGGCGTTGGATGGAACACGAGGCATCGCATTATTTGGAGCTTTCGGCGTTGCGCGCGAAGCTCGACCGCGCCGAGCTTTTTCTTGGCGCCGAATCCCAGATCATCGTTGCCTGGGGAGGGCCGGGCGACGATCCCGATATCGAAGGGAATCTTCGGCTTGCCGGGGACGGGTCGAATCCCCGCCGCGTGCTTGCCTTCGAGTCCTGGCTGCCGCCAGGGACGGCGCAAACTCTCGCCAACTCCGTCGCGCGGCTGCGCGCACGGGGCGAATCGTTCCGCGCCACCGTCGCGAGTTTGGACGGGCGCCATCTCGAATTCGAGGGGCTTCCGATTGGCGGCCTTGCCGTGCTGCGGATCAGGGACGTCTCGGGCGATCGTCTCGATGCCGTCCGCCTCCAAGAGTTGCAGGCGGCCACGATCGAGCAACTCCACGCCTTGCGGGCACTGCTCAATGCTGTTCCATACCCGGCGTGGGTGCGCGACGGCGGCGGCGAATTGAGCTGGGTCAATGCCGCCTATGCCCGCGCTGTCGAAGCCAAGGATGGAGAGGCCGCCGTCTTGCACGGCATCGAGCTTATCGAACGTCAGGCGCGTGAGGCGAGCGCCGCGTCGCGTGGGACAGGAGCAGTCTGGCACGGGCGCGCTCCGGCGGTCGTTGCCGGCGAGCGCCGGATGCTCGAAATCGTCGATGCGCCGGCGGGCTCCGGTTCGGCCGGAATGGCTGCGGATGTGTCGGAAATCGAATCCCTGCGTGCCACGCTCGACCGGCAAGCGCAGGCGCAGGCGCGCACGCTCGACCAGCTTTCGACGGCGGTTGCCATTTTCGACGGTGCCAAGCAGCTCGTTTTCCACAATGTGGCCTATCGTCAGCTTTGGGCGCTCG
>DATBYR010000048.1:0-16338 GCA_036513565.1 Methylocella sp.
ATGCAGGAGTTCCGTCACTTCGGCGCGATAGCTCGCTTCCTCCTTGCCGCGCACGCGGAGCGGAAGAGCGACGTTTTCATAGGTCGTCAAATGGTCGAGCAGCCGGAAATCCTGAAAGACCACGCCGATCCGCCGTCTGAGTGAAGTGATCGCGGCTTTGTCGAGAGTTAAGGCGTCGCTCCCGAAAAGGCCGATCGCGCCGCGCGTCGGCCGCAAGGACAAAAGAATGAGCCGCAAAAGCGTCGTCTTGCCGGCGCCGGAAGGACCGGTCAGAAATTGAAACGACCGCGGCTCGATGGCGAAGCTAATGTCCTTCAGGATTTCCGCTCCCATCCCGTAGCGCAAGCCGACATTTTCAAAACGGACCAAGCAAGACCTCGTTTCCAGCGTCCCGGTATTTCATTTTTTGGATGCTTACACTTTCAGGACAAATAAAGCGAAATTTCGAGCGCGCGGTACGGGCCGGGACAGTCCCGGCACGCACAGACTTGATGGCGGCGCAAGCCGCGGGATCAAGCTCATGCGGCGGTGGCAGGCAACAGGCGATTGCCGGCCGCGAAAGTTTGGTGGCCAAAACATAAGCGGCACGCGTTGGCCAAAGACGAAGGCAGGGTGTGGGCGTAGGTGGCGCGCAGCCCAATCCGGCGATCAACGAGATCTGCGATGGCATCGGATTAGCCCCGCGGCGGCTTCCCTCCGACCGAACGCCTCAATTATTTTCGCAATGCCGGATATTGTTTTATCTAATCGGGATACGAGCTACTGGCGGCGCGGGTTCCGGGACCTGGGTCAGCGCGGGCGACGACGCGGTCCGCAATAAGCCGTGCATTTTCTTGCGTTTGGCCACATCATAATAGCCGCTGCTGAAGAGTGCCGTGGCGCGGTCCTCATTGCCATCCGCGAGCCGATAGGCATTGGCGAGATAAGGGACGGCGTACGTCAGGTTGGTTTGTGCGTCGAGAAGTCCCCGCGCGTCTCCTCTATAACCCATCCCCCGCGCCGTCGCATATTTGATCTGCATCAGGCCGAAGCAATGGTTGTGGACGAGGCGCGGGTTATAGCGGCTTTCGCGCATCACGATGCGATGGACAAAGGCTTCCGGGACGCCATGAATCTTGGCCTCGCGGGCGATCATCTGGCTGTAGATAGTTGGCGGCGCCAAGGGGCTCGCAAAACCAGCCGAACACGCCAGCAACGCGGCGGCGGTGGCCAACGGAATGTGAAGCACTGGTGAAGCCGGCATCCGCGGCGTGTGAACGCCTATTAAGGCCACAGAAAGGCCGAATTCAACCAGGCTTCGGCACGCGTTGGGCCACGCAAGAAGCGGCGAAACGCGGTTTTCACCCTGCTGTCGCAGCGCGGTCGGCAAAAATGTGGATCGTTCCGCGCGTTGCGAGGCGGGCGGCGGGTAGCGTCATGTCGTTGGCGAGAACGCGCGCGAGAATGTCCCGCTTTTTTGCGCCCGACACGGCAAACAGGATTACCCTGCTCGATTCCAGCGCCGGATAAGTGAGCGAGATGCGCGGCTCGGGCTTTACCCCAACGATCGATGTCACCCAGGCGTCGCGCTCGTCGAGCGCCTTGGTGCCAGGAAATAACGAGGCGGTATGACCGTCCTCGCCGAGACCAAGCAGGGTCACGTCGAACAACGGCCGCTCCGGATCGAGCGTATTGCTCCCGTAAAAGCCTTGCAGGGTTGCCTCGTACAAGGCCGCGGCCTCGTCCGGCGAAGCGGAGTTGGTTGGAACGGGGTGAACCTGCGCGGCAGGAATGGGCACATGATCGATCAAGGCCTCGCGGGCCATGCGAAAATTGCTGTCTCGATGATCCGGCGGCACAAACCGTTCGTCGCCCCAAAAAAGATGAATTTTTTGCCAATCGAGCGACGCGCCCAAATCCGCCAGCAGCTCGTAAGCGCGCTTCGGTGTCGCGCCGCCGGAAAGGCAAAGGCCAAAGCGTTCGGACGCACTGGCGCGCGCGGCGATAAAGCCCGCGACCAGCCTCGCCAAGGCCTCCCCGTCCCCGGCGACATCGACGACCGGCGGCGGTGTCACGAGCGTTCCTGTCCGCCCGCCGCGAACATGGCGCGTCTTCGCGGTGGGCCGCGGCGCCGGCTCATTTGGCAGAAGGATTTGCGGCGGGATGTTCGACATGGCCGCCGAATTTGAAACGCATCGCCGACAAAAGCTTGTCGCCAAACGTGTGCTCCTCGCGCGAACGAAACCGGGCGAACAGCGACGCGGCGAGAACGCTGGCAGGCACCGCCTCTTCGACCGCCGCATCGACTGTCCAGCGGCCTTCGCCCGAATCCTCGACCGCGCCGGTGAAAATTGCAAGGTTGGGGTCGTCGGCGAGCGCCATGGCGCCAAGATCGAGAAGCCAGGACGAAATAACGCTGCCGCGCCGCCAAACTTCCGCGATATCGGCGAGATCCAAGGTGAAGCGCTCGGTTTCGGGCAGCGCCGCGCCGGCCTTGCCGCGCAAGATGTCGAAACCCTCGGCATAGGCTTGCATCAGGCCATATTCGATGCCGTTGTGGATCATCTTGACGAAATGCCCGGCACCCGCCGGCCCCGCGTGAATGTAGCCGTGTTCCGGGCGGGGGTCCCGCGCCTCCCGGCCCGGCGTCCGCGCGATGGTGCCAAGCCCTGGCGCCAGCGCCATAAAAATCGGATCGAGACGATCGACGGCCGCCTTTGGCCCGCCGATCATCATGCAATAGCCGCGTTCGAGGCCCCATATTCCACCAGAAGTGCCGACATCGACATAGGCGATGTTCTTGGATTCAAGCGTTTTGGCGCGGCGAATGTCGTCCTTGTAAAACGTATTGCCGCCGTCGATCAGAACATCCCCCGCGCTTAACAAATCGCTGATCGCATCGATCATGCTTTCGGTGACGGCGCCGGCGGGAAGCATGATCCACACCGCGCGGGGAGGATCGAGCTTTTTGACCAGATCCGGAATATCCGAGGCAGGCGTCAGACCCTCCGCCGCGAGTTCGGCGACCGGCTTTGGGGTCCGGTTGTAAACGACGCAATGATGTCCGGCGCGGTGGAGCCGCCGCGCGATATTGCTTCCCATCCGGCCGAGGCCAACCACACCCAGTTGCATTGCCAATCCTTTTTCACTTTGGCATGTGTTCCTTCCCGTATATACCCTAATGCAATGAACCGGCACTGGCGATGTGCGGGAGGGGCTCAACGGGGTTTCGAGATGGATGAAATATTTAAAGGGCTCTTTGACAAAGCCCCTGATATAATCAGCAAAGCGGCCCAAAACCCGTTGGGGCTCGCTTCTTTAATCGTCCTCGTATTGGGCATCCTAGGAGCCTTCTTGTTTCGAAATGCCGCCGGAAACCTAAAGCTCTTGGCGTTCGCGATGATCACAGCTGGTCTTCTTGGGTTGTTCCTCTTTGCGAGCAATTCGACGAAAATCGATAACCCAGGGCCGAAGCCGATCAGCCCAGAACAGGTAGAACAGATTAGAAATCAAGCGGCAACAAAACTTGCTGAGGCGGAACGCCAGAACTTTTCAGGACAGCTCGATCGGAGCCGCGCGGCCTTTGACCAGGCCGGAGCCCTCTATGAGCAGATCGGCGACCGCATCGGACAAGCCAAAGTGCGCTTCGGACTCGGCGGCTTGGAGCGCACGCTCAGCCGCGACGATCAGGCCCGCGCGGACTTTGACCAGGCCATCGCCCTCTACAAGCAGGAAGACAACCGAATCGGACAGGCCAAAGTGCTCAGCGTGCTCGGCGACGTGGAAAGCAGGCTTGGCCGCAAGGTTCAGGCCCGCGCGGACTTCGACCAGGCCATCGCCCTCTTCAAGCAGGGGAAGACAACCTCAATGGACAGGCCGATGTGCTCAGCTCCCTCGGCACCTTGGAGAGCAGGCTCGGCCGCAATGATCAGGCTCGCGCGGCCTACGACCAGGCCATGGCCTTCTACAAGCAGACAGATGACCGTCTCGGACAGGGCAATTTGCTTGGGAGGCTCGGCGATTTGGACCGCAAGCTCGGCCGCAACGATCAGGCCCGTGCGGACTATGAAGGCGCCATAGTGCTCTTTAAGGAGGTCGATGACCGCTACCACCAGGCCTTAGCGCTGGCGAGCCTGGGCTCCCTAGGTTCTCGCGAAAATCCGCAACAAGCTGCAGCCTATTTCGTTGAAGCCGCCCAATTATTCGAGATGTTCGGTATGACCGAGCGGCACGATGCGGCGTTGCGCGAAGCTGAAAAGCTTTACAAAAGATAGTTTTGCTAACGAAAACCGGCGCGGCGATCAGGCCGGCACCGCGGCCGAACCTCCCAGCGCATAATAAACGGTGCCTATTCGCGGACGATGCGCGGCGCAAATTGGGCGCGGATCGGGACTGCAAAACCTTGCCGCCGCTCGGCGATGGCATGGCGCAGCTGGTTCAACGCGAGGGTCAAGGCGCCCATCCGGTTGACGCTCGAGGCGTGGACCGCATCCGGCGCCAGCGCCAGCGCCAGAAGCTCGTCGGCTTCCTCCTCGTAGCCGTCGAGCAGGCCGGCGTGCCTGGCGCTCCGTGCCGCCATGGTGAGTTCGAGCAACCGGCGCAGAATCCTGTCGGCGTCCGTGGTCTTGTGACGCGTGAGCCTAGCCGCGGCCGCCGCCAGTCCGGTGCCGAGCACGCTAAGACACATCGCGCCAATATAAAAAGCATCGCTGTATTTGTCGAAAAAGCTTTCTTCTTCGTCGTTGAGGAAAGCGAGGGCGCCGGGGTGCACGGGGAGAGCCGCGCCCTTGTCGGCGGCCGGCGCTTCGATGCGGTTCGCGATCGGAATCCGCGCGGCGATGGCAGGCCGCGCCGCCAGCAAAAGCCGGGTCAATGCGCCGACCACTTCATTGCCAAGGCTATTGCGTGCGACAAGTCTTGTGCTCACCCCGAGGGTAACGAAATCCTCCGGCGGTTTCGGCTGGGCGCCGCCGAACGCACCGCGCATTACCTCGACCCCTTCAAACGCAGGCGAGCGTTGCGCTATAGCCTTCGCCTCCGCGATGGGAAGGAAGACCGGCTGACCGTGACCGGCCACGGCAACCGTGTTGACCGCCTCGGTCAAACCTTCCGAGCCGGGCACGCCGACGGCGAGGACCGCGTCGATCTCCTTGTTTTGGACCGCGCGCGAAAGCTCCGCGAGAGTCAGGGATACCCGCCCCACCGAGGCCGATGACACGTCGTATTGGGCAAGCGCCGTGTCCAGAAGAACCTGATTGTCCACTTTCCCTGGGGGTACGGCTTGCAGAACGCCAACCTTATGCCCGCGCAAATCATCGATCGCGCGCGGACTGCTCTCCGCCGGCGCGAACAACAGGGCCGCATCCCGGCGCATGATCAACACGGTCTGGCCGTTCGGCGGCATCGCAAGATCGCTGCGCACGACCGCGAGATCGGCGTGCCCTTCCTGGAGCGCGCGCGACGACTCCGCCAGACTCTCGACCGCGACCAGCTTGAGGCGAATGCCATCCCGGGCCTCGGCGAAGTCATGCGCCGCCGCCGCCATGATGGCCTGATCATCGCTGTCGCGCGGAACCGCGATGCGCAAGACGTTCGGGCGTTCATAGTAGAAGATTGCCGCGGCGACGGCGGCGACCGCTACCAAGCTTCCGATGACCGTTCCGAATATGAGACGGCGCATCCTATTCTCCCCGCCTGACTTCAAGGGCACGAAAATGCTGAACAGATCCGCCATGCAACGCCCGTGCTAAGGAGCGAGCGCTCGCGGTTGGGTTTCGAGCTTGATCTGCGTTCGCGGCAAAGACAAGGCGTCCGCGAAGATTTCGCCAATAAGAATGACGCAAGGGCCGGATGGTTCGGCGCGGGCCACCTTGGCGGCAAGATTTTCGATTGTCCCAAAAATATGGCGTTCGTCCGGGCAGGTCGCGCGCTCGACCAAGAGCGCCGGCGTCGATGGGTCCATGCCATTGGCAAGCAGGCGCCCGGTCAGGAGCTCGAGCGTTTTCACGCCCATGTACACGACGGTCGATGCCCGGGGATCGCAGAGCGCGCGCCAATCGATGTCCCCGGGGAGCTTTCCGTCATGTGCATGTGCGGTGATGAATTGCAGCCTTCGGGCTTTCTCGCGCGCGGTCAGGGAAATTTGCAACCCGGCGGCGGCACCGAGCGCGGCGGTGACGCCTGGAATAATCTCGATTGGAACGCGGGCCGCCCGCAACGCCGCGATTTCCTCGTTGGCGCGCCCAAAAATCATTGGATCGCCGCCTTTGAGACGAACCACGCGTTTTCCTTGCGAGGCCAGCGAGACCAGTAGCGAAACGAGGTGATCCTGTCGGCAGGAAGGCTTGTAGCCGCGCTTGCCAACGGGGATTTTTTCAGCCTCGCGCCGCGCCATATCGACGATGGCGGGGCTGACCAGATCGTCGTACAAAACAACATCGGCGGATTGGAGCGCGCGCAAGGTCTTGAGGGTCAAAAGTTCGGGATCGCCGGGACCTGCCCCCGCAAGCGCAACCGATCCGGCCACCGGGGCCACTGCGTTCCCCTCGGCCTCGGCGAGCAGCATGGCAAGATCGGCCTGGGCGGGGCGATGTTTCGCCGCCAGAGCCTTTCGGCTGAACAGCTCCCAAAAGCGGCGGCGCGTCTTCAAGGGCGTGTCGAGCAGCTTCAGCTTGTCGCGCCACACCTTGGCTATCTGCGCCCAAAGTTTGATCTCGCGCGGCAGCAGGGCTTCGAGCCTGCCGCGTATCGCCTGCGCTAGAACGGGCGAGCCTCCGTCGGTCGAAATGCCGATCACGAGAGGCGAGCGATCGACGATCGCGCCGAACTGAAAATCCGAAAATCCGGGCTTGTCGATGACGTTGACCGCTACACCCGCAGCGCGCGCGGCGGCGTGAAACTCCGCCGCCTCGGCGGCGCTCTCCGCATCGACGATGGCGAGCGCGGCGCCGCGAAAATCCTCTGGCTCGATCCGGCGCGAAACGAGGGCGACCGTCGGGCAGCGCCTTGCCAAAGCAACGAGACCGGAACAAGGGGCCGGGCTAAAAACGTCGAGCCTCGCCCCCGCCGCCTGACAAAGCTCGGCCTTCCAGAGGACGGCATTGGAGCCGCCCGCGAGAATCACGCGTTTGCCGGCAAGCGAAAAGAAAACCGGCAGGCAGGCAAGCCCCCGCATCAGTGGGCCGCGATCCGCCTCATCTTCGCCGGGGGGTGAAAAAATCTCGCTCATCCGTGCGTTTTTGTCCTATTGGGTGGCTTTGTCCGCGCGAAACTAGCGCACGTGGCCATTAGGCGATGGGGGCATTATTGTCATAGGGGTCTCGCGCGAGAATGCGTTCCCGCTTCAAATGGCCTTCCGGCCAAGCCGCGAGGATCAAACCGCTTGATCACGCCTTGAAGGAATATGCGCGGCGGAGATATAACATATCGGCGTCCAATTGGCACCGCGGCAAGGTAGGACCCCGATGCCTACGGTTCCACCGCCATGAGGAATTTCGTTTGGGCCTCGTTGTCGGGCATTTCAAACGCAAGCTTGCCTCGGTTGCCTTGGTCGCCTTGCTCTCCTTGGCCCCGCGCCCGGGGACGGCCGGCGGCGGCGTTTTCGTGCCGGGCTTTTGGGACCCGCACCGTCGCGCCCCCAAGCCCGATCTTACCGGCCTGCGGAGCCTGCGCTTCTTGACCGAGGACGATTACCCGCCGTTCCACTTCGCGCTGCCGGATGGATCCCTCTCCGGTTTCGACGTCGATCTCGCGCGGGCCATTTGTGACGAATTGAAAATTACTTGCACCATCCAGGCGCGGCGTTTCGATACATTGATCGACGCGCTCAACGACGATCAAGGCGACGCGCTCATGGCGGCTATTCGCATCGATTCGCAAACGCGCGCCAAGCTCGATTTTTCCGGGCCCTATTATACCACCCCGGCGCGTTTCGCGTCGCTGAAGGCCATGGGGGCCGCGCCGGCGACACCGGAAAGCTTGCGCGAAACCGTCGGCGTCGAGACAAAGAGCGCGCATGAAGCCTATCTCGAAAGGTTTTTTCCAGACACGATCCGCAAATCCTACGAATCACAAAAGCTGCTGCGCGAGGCACTCGTTAAAGGCGAAATCGACACGATTTTCGGCGACGGAATTTCACTCAGCCTGTGGCTCGACAGTCAGGATGGGCGGCACTGCTGCGGCTTTCGCGGCGGTCCCTTCATGGACGCAAAGTTTTTTGGCGAAGGTGTTGGGATCGCGGTGAAGAAAGGCAACTCCCAGTTGCGTCAGGTGCTCGATTACGCGCTCGCGGCGCTTGCCGCACGGGGAAATTATACCAACCTCTATCTCAAATATTTCCCGCTCGGATTTTATTGAGGGCCGGAACCGGGTCCCATTTCGCGCACAGGCGTCTTAAAGATAGGCTTCGAGTTCGCGCGCGGCCTGCCGCGGCGGCCTTTGCAGATTGAATGCACCCGCGAATTTGCCGCGCCTGTCCATGAGATAGACGATCCCGGTATGATCCACTCTGTAGTCGCCGGATTTTTCGCCAGGCAGCTTTTTCGCGTAGACGCGAAAGGCCTTGGCGAGGGCCTCGGTTTTCGACGGGTCGCCGGTTGGAATCGAAGTTTTCAAGATAGCTCTTCAATATATCCGGCGTGTCGCGCTCGGGATCGACGGTGACGAAAAGCGCGGCGATTTTTTTGTCCGGCCCCAGCTCCTTGAACACCGCCGAAATGTCGAGGAGCGCCGTCGGACAAAAGTCCGGGCAATGCGTGTAGCCGAAAAACACCAGATAGGGGCGTCCGGCAAAATCGGCATTCGTCACCACCCGGCCATCCTGTCCGATCATGGCAAATGAACCGCCGATTGCCGGCGAACCGAGATCGGCGCGGCCTGGCATGACGGCGTAAACCATGCCGGCAAGGCCGGCGAGGCCAACCGCGAAGCCAAGGACAATATAAAGAAAGTGGCGGGAAGCCTGCTTCCGGGGAGCTTTCTTCGACCCATGCTTCATGCGAAGGAATTAATCAAAATGCTCGGCCAGCGCCAGTGCTGGAACGTCAAAAATAATCGCACGCCGCGCCGATTTCCTAAGGTTTAGCTCAATGCCATGCGGGCGGGGCAAGCTGCTAAATTGTTAACAAGCGAGCAACTCGGCTCTGAAAGGTTTGGTTTAGGAAAGCTTTCCGACGTTCGCGCTTGAGGGAGAGCTTAGGTTCTTCACGTTTAAGGATGTTGATGGCCTTTGAGCGCGTAAAAGTCTGGATTTGAGCCATCGGTCAATGGCAGGTTGCGATTTCCCGCACCAACGCCCGAAATCTCACCCTTGATATGCTCCAGAAAACCGGCCCCATGTGTTTTTCCTTTCGAAACCAACTCGAAACGCTCCACGTTAACAAGTCGTTAGCGATATAGGAATCTGCCCTGATTTAGGCACTTGCATCCTATTTAGGTTTATGTTAGTGACTACGTTCAAACGTTACTCTTCCCACCCAACCCGGCCGGCGCGATCTGGGACAATCCATCATTTATGGATGGCGCCCGCGCCGGGGCATATTAAGCGAGGGAGTCGTGCAACCGCGTGCTTTACGAAAATCGCTGAACAACACGCTCGCATTCATTCGGGATCTCGATCGCGCCCGCAACCTCGAGGATGTTTCGGCCCAGGTGGTGCGTCATGTCGCGCCATTCGGGGCCGAACACGTCATAGCTACATCGATACCAAGAGTGGGCGCGACCCGTCGGCAACAGCTCGATAGTGTCCTGTTTCACAATATTCCCGCTGCCTGGGTGGACCGTTATTCATCGCGAGGTTATGCGTTTAAGGATCCGACCATCCGCCGCATGGCGTCGGGGGCGGCGCCTTTCTATTGGAACGAGTTGGACGAGGACGTTCGTGACAACCCCGCAGCGCGGGTGGTGTTGGATGAGGCTAAGGAGTTCCATCTCGGGCAGGGCTTCTCGACGTCATTACTGACGCTCGACGGACAAGGAGTGGGGTTCTCCCTTTGTGGACAACATTGCGCGAACGATCCGGAAATGCGCGGCATGTTGACCCTCATCGCGACCTACGCCATAGGACGCGCGATCGCCTTGAAGCAGGAAAAGGTCCCGGACGCGCCGGTAATCCTCTCGGCGCGCGAGCGCGAGGCTTTGCAGTGGGCATCGGAAGGCAAAGGCGATTGGGAAATCGGCGAGGTCATGAACATTTCCGAACACGGCGCCGATAAGCACATGCGGGCGGTCCGCGCGAAACTCGGAGTGATCAACCGCACGCAAGCGGTCGCCGAAGCGATCCGCCGGGGGTTAATCGCCTAAGAGTACGCGAGCGCGTACTACCCCATCCTCCCTGGATCCAGCATTCTCAGCTTACTGCGCGGGAGGATGCCTCGGACAAGTGACATGTGGCATCCTCCAGATTGTACCCTGGAGAATGTCAGTGATTCATATTGTAACTCCCGACAACGAGTCTTTTTATCGTGACGAGATGGAGCAAGCCTATCGTTTGCGGCATCAGGTGTTTGTCAAGGAAATGGGCTGGCACAATCTCGCCAAGCCCGACGGACGCGAGATCGACCAATTCGACAACAAACATGCGGTGCATATGCTCTACATCGAGGAGGGCCAAGTGCTCGGCTATCAGCGCATGCTTCCGTCGACGCGTCCGCATTTGCTTTCGGAAGTCATGCCGGAGCTTTGCGAGGTCGAACGGCCAGTCGGTGCCCACATTTGGGAATGGACACGTTTCTGCGTCGCGCGCGAACGCCGCGTACACGGCCGCGCCGTATGTCCTATCACCAATCTGCTGCTGAGCGCCGCGGTGGAATGGGGTTTGGAATGCGGGATCTCGCAGTTGATCATCGAGACAAACACGATTTGGCTGTTACGAATGGTTCAGATGCATTTTCGTCCGGCGATTTTGGGGTTGCAGCACACGATTGACGGACAGGACATCATCGCCGTCATAGCCTCGTTCGACTCGCGAACTCTTTCGCGCCTGCACGAAATGAGGGGCACCCGGACAAGGACCATCGAGCCCCTCGCTCCGCGTCCCGCCCTGCTGCAAGCCGCCTGAGGCAGCCGTTGTTTTCTTTTAACCTTGGCCGGCGCCAGTGGCGCCGGTTTCTTTAAACTAATCACTCACATATGCTTCCCGGGGGAAAATCCGGACCGCCGAATGGCGCCCGATAGGGACTTGGGGCCGGTGGGCACCAAGCTCGGAGCGATCAACCGCACGCGAGCGGTCGCCGGAGTCCGCCCGGGTTGATCGCGTAAAAAGGTACGCGTTCACGTACTATCTCCATCCCCATACATCCGGCAATCTCCGTCCACTGAATTGGACGTGGCTGGGGCCCATTGGTCCCAGGCATAGACCAGACCGCGAAGTGGAGAATTTCCGTGATTCACATAGTTACTCCCGAAAACGACTATCTTTATCATGACGAGATGGAGCAAGCCTATCGTTTGCGGCATCAGGTGTTTGTCAAGGAAATGGGCTGGCGCAATCTCGCCAAGCCGGATGGGCGCGAGATTGATCAATTCGACAACAAATATGCGGTGCATATGCTCTACATAGAGCATAGAGAGGTGCTTGGCTACCAGCGTCTATTACCTTCAATGCGCCCGCATTTGCTCTCCGACATCATGCCGGAACTTTGCGAGGTTGAGCATCCAGTTGGCGCCCATATTTGGGAGATTTCGCGCCATTGCGTCGCGCCGGGCCATCGGTCCGGCGAACATTACGCAAGTCCGGTTGCCAACGCCCTTGGGGCGGGCTTGCTCGAATGGGCCCTTGAGTGCGGAATCTCCAAGTTCATCATCGAGATCGAACCGATGGGGCTGCTCCGCCTGGTCCAGCTTCATTTCCAACCGTTACCTCTCGGCTTGCCCCGCAAGATTAACGGACGGGAGGTGCTTGCGGTGACGCTCACCTTCGATGGACGGACACTTGAGCGCTTTCGGGAAATGCGCGGCGACCGCCGCCGGGTCCTCGCCGAATCCTTCGAAAGACCAGCCATGCTGCATGCCTGAGGCGGGGCGCCGCTTTCTTTTGATCCCGGCGGGCGGCGGCGGCCGCCGGGGGTTTCTATGCTAATCAAATCACACGCTTCCGGGAAAATCCGGACCGCCGATATGCCCCGGGCCACTTTTGCGCTATAAGGGGCCATGACGCCATCGAAACGTTCCGGCATACCGGCTTACGGCGGCTACGGCGGAAGCGTGGCGGTTGGAACGGCATCCGTGAAAAAAACACCCAACCCGATCGACCGGCACGTCGGCAGCCGCGTCCGTATGCGGCGCGTCATGCTCCGAATGAGCCAGGAAAAATTGGGAGAAGCCTTGGGTCTGACGTTTCAACAGGTCCAAAAATACGAAAAAGGCACGAATCGGATCGGGGCGAGCAGACTCCAGCAGATTTCACGGACGCTCGATGTTCCGCCGGCCTACTTTTTCGAAGGAGCGCCTTCCTTCGAAGCAATTTCCAATCCCGAACCGGGGCAGATGGGCGTCGCGGAAGATTCGAACGCCCCCTATGTCGCGGATTTTTTATCGACCGCCGAGGGCCTGCATTTGAACCTGGCCTTTGCCAGAATTCACGATCCAAAAATCCGCAAGCGGATCGTCGATCTCGTGTCCTCGCTCGCCGGCGAAGAGCCATACCCGGACGTGCCGGAAAACCAAAACTCTGATGATGACACTCCACGGTGAACGGGACGGCGTTCGCTTTAACGAACACGATGGCCGCGAATGGCTTGACAAAACGAACGGCTTACCAAAAGCTTTGTCGCGATAATCTTTTTCTCGGAGTTAAGCCTATGGCTCGCGAAGATTACCTGTTTACGAGTGAATCCGTGGCCGAAGGCCATCCGGACAAGGTGTGCGACCGGATTTCCGACGAGATCGTTGACCTTTTCTTCCGCGAAGGCGCGAAGGCCGGTTTGGATCCCTATCAGACTCGGGTTGCCTGCGAGACCTTGGCGACGACGGACCTGGTCGTCATCGCGGGCGAAGTGCGCGGCGCGGCGATTGGCGAGGATGCGATCGAGGCCGCGGCGCGCGGCGCGATCAAGAACATCGGCTATGAGCAGGACGGTTTCCATTGGCGAACCGCCGAAGTCAAAATCCTGCTTC
This sequence comes from Methylocella sp., assembly GCA_036513565.1. Classification (GTDB taxonomy): domain Bacteria; phylum Pseudomonadota; class Alphaproteobacteria; order Rhizobiales; family Beijerinckiaceae; genus Methylocapsa. Next base: position 13,093 of record DATBYR010000048.1, read on the forward strand.
ATCCCCAATCCGCCGACATCGCGCAAGGCGTCGACGCCGCCGGCAACAGGGACGAGGGAGCGGGCGATCAAGGGATCATGTTTGGCTACGCCTGCCGCGAAACGCCGGAATACATGCCGGCGCCGATCTATTACGCCCACAAAATTCTCGAGGACCTCGCTCGCGAACGCAAGGCCGGTTCTGGCGACGCCGCCAAGCTTGGGCCGGACGCCAAAAGCCAGGTAACGGTCAAATATGTGCACGGCAAGCCGGTCGGCGTGACCCAGATCGTCCTCTCGACGCAACATCTGGACGAAAATCTGAGCTCGCAAGATGTACGCGATATCGTTGAACCCTATATCCGGAAAACCTTGCCAGAAGGCTGGGTCGCGCCGGACACGGTTTGGCACGTCAACCCGACCGGCAAGTTCGTGATCGGCGGCCCGGCCGGCGATTGCGGCCTGACCGGGCGCAAGATCATCGTCGACACCTATGGCGGCGCGGCGCCGCATGGCGGCGGTGCATTTTCGGGCAAGGATCCGACGAAGGTCGATCGCTCGGCCGCCTATGCCGCCCGTTACCTCGCCAAAAACGTCGTTGCCGCGGGTTTCGCCGATAGCTGCACAATCCAGCTTTCCTACGCGATCGGCGTCGCCGAGCCGCTGTCGATCTATGTCGATACCCACGGCACCGGCCGGATGCCGGAAAAAAAGCTCGAGGCAGCCCTCTTCGAGGTCATGCGCCTTTCCCCACGCGGCATCAGGGAACATCTTAGGCTTAACCGGCCGATCTACGCGCGCACTGCCGCTTATGGCCATTTCGGCCGCGCGCCCGACGCCGAGGGCGGTTTTTCCTGGGAAAAGACCGATTTGGCGGAGAAACTGAAAGCGCATCTCGCCTGATTTCGCCAAATTTGAGCGCCGCGCGGCAGGACATGGACCCCGGAAGTCAAACCGGAAAGCCGCGATCGCAGCGGCCCGGCGCTGCAACGCCGCGGGAAACCCAGGCGAATTCAACCGGCTTGCATGGCCGCCGCCGGGGCAAGAAGCTGGGCGCTCATCATGCCTCGCTCCTGAGCACGGTTTTGCCGTGTCTCAGCTTCGATGCATCGCGGCCGATTCCCGATCCCGCTGACCTATTTCCCGATAGGCCCTCCGCGCTTTGGCTCGAAATTGGCTTTGGCGGCGGCGAGCATCTCGCCGCCCAGGCGCATGCGCATCCTGATATTGGCTATATCGGCTGCGAGGCCTTTTTAAACGGCATCGCCAAGGCCTTGGCGCTCATCGAAGCGGGTCAGTTGCGCAATGTGCGCCTCTACAATGGCGACGCCCGCGCGGTGATCGAAGCGCTGCCAGGGGAGGCCTTGGACGGGGTCTATCTGCTTTATCCCGACCCTTGGCCAAAACGGCGCCACCACGGGCGCCGGTTCCTGTCCGGCGAAATGCTGACTCGGCTCGCGCGGGTCATGCGTCCGGGCGCGGAGCTTCGCTTCGCAACCGATATTGACGGTAACGCGGGCTGGAGCCTGGCGCGTGTCTTGCGCTCACCCGATTTTGTCTGGGCGCCGGCGGGGCCCAGGGATTGGCAAAGGCCCTGGGACGGATGGACCGGTACGAGATACGAAGCGAAAGCGCTCCGCGGCGGGCGAAGGCCTGCCTATCTCACATTCGTTCGCAAATAACGCTCGTTCGCTCGAATCGAATCGGATTAAGTTTCGAAGTGTTTACTTCCCGCGGTTACTCTCGCAGTACCGCAGAAATTAGTTCAGTATACCTGAGCTATGCATTCATGCCAAGAAATAAGGCTTACGGCATTCTTGCCGGGCGTTTTATAAGTGTCAGCAATTAACGATTGGCGCGGCATCGCTAGGCGCATCATCGAGGAGACGTTCCGTGGCCATCCTATCAATCTGGAGCGTCCTGTTGGGGGCGGTTCTCGGACGGTTTTTCAAGGTTTTGGTTCTCGTCCCGGCGTGCGCGTTCCTCCTCGCCGCGGTTCTCGTCAGATCCGCTGACGTCGAGCATGGCCTGTTGCGCCCGCTTCTTGAATTCGCCGTACTGATCACAAGTCTTCAAATCGGCTACGTCTCCGGCCTGCTATCCTTTTTCATTCCCAGCGTGTCGCAACGTCAAGGAAAACCCGCCGGCGCGCGTCCTCTGCTACGCCAATAGCGGCGACACGGCACCGGCAATGCCGCGCGAGGGGCCGCGCACCACAGGCGCATAATTTTATCGCTTTTGCAGGATATTTGACGAATATCAATAGATCAATGCGTCCATATTTGCTCAGATTCCTTCATCGCTTTGTGCCCTCTTGCACAGATGGATTTGCACCGACCTAGCGGAATTGTAACCGCCCCGCCCCCTACCAGCTTGCTGCTGGAGGCGCCGGTTCGTCAGCATCCGGGAGCGGCCCCGGAATGGCGCCCCGCCGCGTTGCCCGCAGCGCTAGCGTTTCTCACCATCCATGGTGTGAGCCCGACGGTCTTGCTCGCCGCCGCCGCGGAGGCACGCCGGCAAGCCATCGCGCCGGAGGCCGCCGTGCTTGCGAACGGAACAATACGGGAGAGTTTCTTCTATCAGTGTCTCGCGCATCACCTCGGCGCGGCCTTTATCGACGGCGAGATAGCGCTCGGCGCCGGCGCGCGCTATCCGCACGCGGTTCATGCGGGCCTCGCGCCGCTCGACGGCGGCGATGGCTCCCGCTGGCTCGCCGCGCCGCGCGGTCGGTTGCTTACCTATCTCCTGGCAAGGGCGCGCGGCGGCGAGCGCTTGGGCGCATGCCTTGCGATCACGACACCTTCGCATTTGTCCAGCTTGGTGCGCGCGGCGGCGACCGTGTCGATCCTGCGCGAGGCAAGCCTCGGCCTCGCCAACCTCGATTCGAGTCTTTCCGCGAAAGCCGGCTCAAGCCAGGCGCAACGCGCCTTAACCATGACGGCCATCGCGGCCGCCACCCTGGCAATCGGCCTAGCGCCAGCATTTACCCTCACCCTCGTCTCATTATCGATGACCTGTTTTTTCCTGGCCTCGATCTGGCTTCGTCTCTTCGCCGGGGCGGCGAGTACCGCTTGTGGGCCAGAGCCGTTTCGCGCTCGTGTCGAGGATCGCCGGCTGCCAATTTATTCGGTCGTGGTCGCGCTGCACCGGGAAGCCCGGGTCGTGCCGCAACTCGCCGCCGCGCTCGCCGCAATCGACTATCCGCGCGGCAAGCTCGACATCAAGCTCGTGATCGAGCACGACGATCGCGCGACCCGGCTCGCAATCG
>DATBYR010000049.1:0-2231 GCA_036513565.1 Methylocella sp.
GGATCGGTTAGATCGTCGGCGGGCACATAGATTGCTTGCACCGAGGTGATCGAACCTTTGGTCGTGGTGGTGATCCGTTCCTGCAAGTCTCCCATGTCGGTCGCGAGCGTCGGCTGATAGCCGACCGCCGAGGGCATGCGGCCGAGAAGCGCCGAGACTTCCGAGCCCGCCTGGGTGAAGCGGAAGATATTGTCGATAAAGAAGAGCACGTCCTGGCCCTTGTCGCGGAAATCCTCGGCAACGGTGAGGCCGGTTAGCCCGACGCGCGCGCGCGCCCCCGGCGGCTCGTTCATCTGGCCATACACGAGGGCGCATTTGGAGCCCTTGGCGGAGCCGCCATGCTCGCGCGGATCCACATTCACCTTGGATTCGATCATTTCGTGATAGAGATCGTTACCTTCGCGGGTCCGCTCGCCGACCCCGGCGAACACCGAATAGCCGCCGTGCGCCTTGGCGATATTGTTGATGAGTTCCATGATCAAAACGGTTTTGCCGACCCCGGCGCCGCCGAAGAGCCCGACCTTGCCGCCTTTCGCGTAAGGCGCCAGAAGATCGACGACCTTGATGCCGGTCACCAGGATCTGCGCCTCGGTCGCTTGTTCGGCATAGGAGGGCGCGGGCTGATGGATCGCGCGCCGCGTCGTGGTTTCGACCGGACCCAATTCGTCTACCGGCTCGCCAATGACATTGATGATGCGGCCAAGGCAGGCGTCGCCGACCGGCACCGTGATTGGGCCGCCGGTATCGCTGACCGGCTGGCCGCGGACAAGGCCTTCGGAAATATCCATCGCGACGCAGCGCACCGAATTTTCCCCAAGATGCTGCGCAACTTCAAGGACCAGGCGGTGGCCACCATTGTCGGTTTCGAGGGCGTTGAGGATTTCTGGCAGATCGCCGTCGAATTTCACATCGACGACGGCGCCGATGACCTGCGTGACGTGGCCCGTGCGCGTGTTGATTGCGGCGTCCGCCATGCTTTGTCCTCTTGACTAGTTGAATGCTTAAAGCGCTTCCGCGCCGGAGATGATCTCGATCAGTTCCTTGGTGATCATCGCCTGGCGCGAGCGATTATACTTCATGGTTTGCTTCCTGATCATTTCGCCGGCATTGCGCGAGGCGCTATCCATCGCGCTCATCCGGGCGCCTTGTTCGGACGCGGCATTTTCAAGCAATGCCCGTAAGATCTGAATCGAAATGTTGCGCGGCAGCAGCGCCGCGAGAATTTCCTCTTCGTTTGGCTCATACTCGTAAGCCGCCCCCGATTGCGCCGTTTTCTCATCCGCCGAGAGGGCAAGAGGAATAAGCCGCCGCGCGGTCGGGATCTGCGCGATCACCGATTTGAACCGCGAGTAAAACAAAGTGCATACGTCGAATTCGCCAGCCTGATGCAGCGCAACGATCCTCCGTCCGATGGCGTCGGCATCGCCGAAGCCAAGTGTGCGTATGGCGCGAAGGTCGATCACTTCGATGATCTGGCGCCCGAATTGGCGGCGCAGGATGTCATGGCCTTTCTTGCCGACGCAAAGAATCTTAACTGTTCTGCCTTGCCCCATGAGGGACAGCGCCGCCTCACGCGCGAGGCGCGCGATCGAGGCATTGAAAGCGCCGCAAAGACCGCGTTCGGCGGTACAGACGACCAAGAGATGGACGCTGTCACCGCCGCCTCCGAGCAGCGCCGGAACTTGGCCCCTCGTCGCGATCGAGGCGGCGAGATTGGCCAAAACCCTCTCCATCCGCTCGGCGTAAGGCCGCGCCGATTCGGCCGCCGTCTGCGCGCGCCGCAGTTTCGCCGCCGCGACCATCTGCATGGCCTTGGTGATCTTTTGCGTCGCCTTGACGGAGGCGATCCGGTTGCGCAGATCCTTCAGCGAGGGCATGGTCTCTCCGCTTCACCTCTGTCCCGGCGCCGCCAAGTCAAGCGAAGTTCTTGGCGTAGGCATCGACAATCGACTTGAGTTTTGCACCGGTCTCGTCGGAAAGATCCTTTGAGGCGCGAATGGTATCGAGGAGACCGGCGTGGCTCGCGCGCAAGAGCGCGAGGAGCCCGTCCTCGAAGGCCCGCACCCGGTCAACCGGAAACGGATCGAGGTAGCCATTCACCCCGGCATAGATCACGCAAACCTGTTCCTCCATTTTCAAAGGCGAGAACTGCGCCTGTTTCAAAAGCTCGGTCAAGCGCGCGCCGCGCGCGAGCAGGCGCTGGGTCGTCGCGTCGAGGTCGGAACCGAACT
>DATBYR010000050.1:0-3963 GCA_036513565.1 Methylocella sp.
GTTGTCGAGCCTTTCGGCCCGGGCGCGGTCGCGGTGCATGAAATGCCCGCTTTGTTGAAACGCGGCGACGCGGCGCCTCTCGTTCGCGATCTCGCCGTAGCACTTCGCGAGGACGATCGCGCCTTCGCGCCGCTCGAAAAGCGACTCGATCATGTTCTCGCGACGATGGCCTGCCACCATTCGGTGCGCTCGGGCCGCCGTCTCGGTGGCGATGAAATGAACGCCCTGTTGCGCGAGATGGAACGCACGCCGGGCTGCGGCCAATGCAATCACGGGCGTCCGACCTATGTCGAGTTGAAACTCGCCGACGTCGAGAAACTATTCGGTCGCAGGTAAAGCTTTTGCCATGCCTCTTTCAGGACAAGAGACCAATTTTTCCATTCGCGAGATCATAAACCCCGCCAACGATCTTCACTTGTTTGGATTGCGCGAAACTCGCGAGCAAGGGTTGCGCGGTTTCGAGCCGTTTCACGTTAAGCGCGACATTTTCCGTGATCGCGGCCGCGAGTAGATCGTGAGGCGACTTCGCTTTCGCGGCTTCGACCGCGGGTTTGATCGATTGAACGAGACCGGGCAAGTGTCCCGACAGCTCGGCATTGTCCTCGACCACTTTGATCGCGGCGCCGATCGCGCCGCAATTCGAGTGTCCGAGCACCATGACGAGCGGCACGCCCAGAAACTTCACCGCATATTCGAGACTGGCGAGCCCATCGTCATTGGCGAAATTGCCGGCGAGCCGGACTACGAAAAGATCGCCGGGTCCTTGGTCGAACGCAAATTCCGGGGCAACGCGCGAATCGGCGCAGCTCAGGACCGCGGCAATCGGATATTGCGACCGGGTCCTCTCCGCGCGTCCGGCGGAAAAATCCCGATGTGCCGGCTTGTTCGCAACATAGCGGGCATTGCCCTCCATGAGGCGGCGCAGCGCCGCATCGGCGCCGATCGCGTTGGGCTTCGGCTGTTCGGCACCGCTCTCACTTGCGCTTGCGCGGTCAACACCTGCCGCGACAGCAAATCCAGCGGCCGCTTTCAGGGCGCCGCGCCTTGAAAAGCCATGGTTGCAATTAATGGAAAGGCACATTTTTGGGAACTCCCAATTTTGACGACATTTCTCGAGCATGCAGATTCGATTATCAGGGGGAGGCATGATTTCAATCCCTGCGGCGCCCGGCCTCACGATTGTCGCTGGTGCGCACCATTGTTTCGCGACGAGACGTGTGCACTTTCCTTAAATTCTTGCTAAGCTCGCCCGGCTCGATTCGATGGCACCGTACAATAAGCTTGCCGTTGTGCTGCCTGCGGGGGGAACACATGGACGCTCGTTTGGTCAACGCGGAAGCCGAATCTCGGAACCAGCTGTCTCCCGTCAATTCGCATAATGAGTGGGATCCGCTCGAGGAGATTATCGTCGGGAGACTCGAGGGCGCCACCATGCCATCCGATCATCCGGTCGTCACCTGCAACATTCCGAAAGGAGCCGCCGCACGCGCGCAGTCGCTTGTCGCCGGACTCCGTTATCCGAAGTTCATGGTCGAGCCCGCCCAGCGCGAGCTTGATGGCTTCATCGCGCTGCTGCAGTCGCTCGGAATTGTGGTCCGGCGGCCGGAGCCGGTCGATCACAAAAAGCGGTTCAGCACGCCCTACTGGTCATCGCGCGGCTTTTGCAATTCTTGCCCACGCGACGCGATCCTAGTCATCGGCGACGAAATCATCGAGACACCGATGGTTTGGCCCTGCCGCTATTTCGAGACACATTCCTATCGTCCGATTTTCAAGGACTATTTCCGGCGGGGAGCGCGCTGGACGTCCGCTCCCAAGCCGCAGATCACGGACGAGCTGTTCGATCCAGACTTTAGGCCACCGGCGAAGGGTGAACCCATCACCTACATCCTGACGGAATTCGAGCCCGTCTTCGACGCGGCGGATTTCGTTCGCTGCGGACGCGACCTGTTCGTCACGCGGAGCAACGTAACCAACGCTCTTGGCATCGAATGGCTGGGACGTCACCTTGGGCCGGCCTATCGGATCCACGAAATCGAGAGCCGGTGCCCCAATCCGATGCACATCGATACCACCATACTTCCGATAGCCCCCGGCAAGCTGCTCATCAACCCAGAATACATCGACACCAGCCGCCTGCCTGACATTTTGAAAAAATGGGACATTTTGGTCGCGCCCGAACCTAACCCGATTGACGATTGGATGCTCAAAATCACGTCGCTGTGCGGCAAGTGGCTCAGCATGAACATACTCATGATCGATGAAAAGCGGGTCATCGTCGATCCACACCACACCGGCATGATGCGCGCTCTCGAAAAGTGGGGTTTTGAACCGATCACTTGCGAGTTCTTGCACTATGCCGCGTTCGGCGGAGCATTTCACTGCGCCACGTTGGACATCCGCCGGCGAGGTTCGTTGCAAAGCTATTTCTGATCCAGCGTACAACATTGGCAGCGCGCGATCTATGAAGATATTCTCAAGCCGATGATGCCCGCCAAGATCAGCCCGATACAAAGCAATCGCAACACGGTCGCTGGCTCGCCAAAGAGATAAATGCCAAGCGCCACCGTCCCGGCCGCTCCAATGCCGGTCCAAATCGCATAAGCGGTTCCTACCGGAAGTGTCTTCAGTGCCAGACCGAGCAGTCCGATGCTCGCCCCCATTGCGGCGACGGTCGCGAGCGACGGGTATAGGCGTGAAAATCCTTCGGTGTATTTGAGCCCGATCGCCCACGCGACCTCGCACAATCCTGCAACAAACAAGAGGAGCCAAGCCATCGGCTGAATTCCCATTGCACGGTGCTAGAGCATGCCCCGAAAAAGCCGGTCGGCCTTTTCGATAAGGACATGCGCCAACTATTTGAATTTAAGCGTTTCCTTTCCGTCACGTGATTCCACGTGACCGAGACGCGCTCTACTGCGTGGATCTTCCGCAAACACCAATAACATGAGACAATGCGGCACTATCGGCGAGGTCACCTTACGAAAAAGACGCCCGCTTTTGGAAGGGGCTCGACCACGTCGTATCACTTTTAATACGCTTGATCGCTTCTGCCCTCACCCCTTCCCGCCCCTTGCCGCGATGATCGCCTGGGCAACGTAAGGCTCGATTGCCTGCATGGTGCGGGTCGAGGCACCGCCAAAATCCTCCGCCGTCTCCGCGGCCGCGCGGGCCATTGCCCGCAATTCGGCTTTGTCAGAGAAGAGGAGCGCCAATTGCTTGGCAAGCGTTTCGGCATCGAATACGAGCGCGCCGCCGCCCGCATTATCGAGCGCCGTGTAAATATCCCCGAAGTCATCGACGTCCGGACCGTGCAGGATCGCGCAGCCGAGACGCGCCGCTTCGACCGGATTTTTGCCGCCGCCGTGGCGCAAGGACTTGCCCGCGAAAACCACGCCGGCACCACGAAGAAATAATCCCCCCTCGTCCGCGGCAAGGGCTATATAGACTTCCGGCAAGGGCGCGCTTTCGCGATCGCCAACGCGCAGCGTCGCGGTTAGTCCCATTTTCGCGGCGCTTTGGGCGACTTCAAAAACGCGTTTGGGGTTGTGCGGTACGATCACGGTCAGGAGGTCTGGAAACTGCAGCGCCAAACGGCGATGCGCCGCCATCGCGATCTCGTCCTCGCCGGGATAGACTCCATCGGCGACCCACGCCGGGCGCGTCCCGATCCGTGCGAAAAGCCGCGCCAAGGCGGATTGATCGACCGGCGCGGGGACGAAATCATATTTGAGATTGCCGGTCACCTGAACTTTTCGCATACTGAGCTTCGCGAAGCGCTGCGCGTCGGCATTTGTTTGCGCCAAACAAAGGTCTATCCGGCGCAGCAGCGATCCGGCAAAGCCCGGAAATTTCCGCAAAATCAGAAAGCGCCGCGCGGACAAGCGGGCGTTGACAAGGGCGAGGGGAATTTTGCGGCGGCTGGCTTCGACGATGAGGTTTGGCGGAATTTCCGGCCCGGAG
>DATBYR010000051.1:0-2354 GCA_036513565.1 Methylocella sp.
GATGGCGAGCCAGACCAAGTCGAAAAATCTCGACGCCATCGATTCCCGCGCGCTGGAGCATTATCTCGCCGCGTTCCGCGATCCCTCGCGGGTGCATGCGATGTGTGAGGATTATCGCGCTGGCGCCTACGCCGATTTCGAAATCGACAAGAAAGATCATGATGCAGGAAAAAAGATCACGATCCCGATGCTGGCGCTGTGGGGCGATGCCGGCATTGCCAGCGCCGCGGCAACGCCGCTGGACACCTGGAAGACCTGGGCGACGAATGTTTCGGGGATGCCGGTCGATTCCGGGCATTTTTTGACGGAGGAAAATCCGGACGTCACGGCGAAGGCGTTACGGGAGTTTTTTGCGGCGGGGTAAGTTTTCCTTTCACTGCACGGCAAGTGCGCCCCCTCTCCCGCTTGCGGGGGAGGGTCGGGGTGGGCGTGCTTCAGCAGGCACAATGATTCCGGTTGAACCCGCAATGGGATTCGCGGAGGCAGCCCCCACCCGCCGCGCTTTGCGCGGCGACCTCCCGCAAGCGGGAGAGGTGAAGACCAACTCACCGCCGCGCCTTGAAAAAATCCCGCAGCAGCGTCGCCGCTTCAGTCTCGCCCACCGCCGAATATACCTCCGGCACGTGATGGCAGGTCTGGGATGCAAAGAACCGCACGCCGGATTCCACAGCACCTCCCTTGGGATCGGCGGCGCCGTAATACAGCCGCCGGATTCGCGCGAACGAAATCGCGGCGGCGCACATCGTGCACGGCTCCAGCGTGACGTAGAGGTCGCAATCGACCAGCCGCTCGGTGCCGATGGCCTCCGCGGCCTGCCGGATCGCCAGTATTTCGGCATGCGCGGTCGGATCGCGGTCGGTCAGCGTGCGGTTGCTGGCCGTGGCGATCACCTCGTAATTGCGCACAATGACGCATCCAATCGGCACTTCGCCGGCTTTTCCGGCGTTTTCCGCCGTTTTCAGCGCCAAATCCATGAAAGAGGGGACGGTCATGCCTCGTATCATCGGAAGAAACCTGCTATGAGATGCGCCTTCAGCAAAAGTGGATACCGATTTTGCGTGATAATGCGCCTCGAGCAAAGAGCGCGCGCGGTTTTCGTCATGCCGGGCTTGTCCACGTCAGCCTGATTGCCAATTCATCTCTACTGAGAGAGATCATTCATGCCCCGCGATAGCGATAAAAACAACGATTCCCGCGGCCGGCGTGATCGCCCCTCCGGTGGCAAGGGCCGCTCGGGAGCGGCGCGAGGCCCCGAGAAGAAATTCGCCAAGCGCGGTTTTGCCGGCAAGAGCGACGGCGATGGCGAGAAGCGCCCTTACGCCGGCAAGCCCGATGGCGCCAAATCCTACGGCAAGAAGCCTTATTCGGGTCCGGGCAAACCCTATGCCGGCAGGCGCGAAGGTCCAGCCCCGCGCCGCGATGATGGCGATGCGCGGCCTGCGCGCTTCAACCGGGACGATCGCCCGGCGCGCGGCGCTTCAGATCGCCCGGATCGCAAGGATTTCCGCCCGAGGGAAGATCGTGGCGGCGAGAAGCGCCCGTACACCCCGCGCGGCGATGCCCGCCCGGCCGCGCGCTTCGCCGACCGGAAATTCGGCGACAAGAAGCCTTATGCGTCGCGGGAGGGGGGTGGCGAGAAGCGACCCTACACGCCGCGCGGCGAAGGTTTCCGCAAGGACGGCGACCGGCCGCGCGGCGATCGGCCCTACAGCGCAAGGCCGCCGCGGGATGGTGACCGGCCGCGTGGCGACCGTCCCGAACGAAAATTCGGCGGTGACAAGAAGTTCTCCACCCGCGGTGCGCCGGACCGCGGCCCCCGCAAGGAACGCGGCAAGGATTTTGGCGCGGATCGCGGCAATTCAAAGCCGTGGCAAAAGCGCGATGCGTCCTCGCCCGACCATGCCGGCCGCAATTCGCGCCCGCCTCGCGAGGGCGCGCGGAGTTTCGACAAGCCGCGCGAGGATCGCCCCTCTGGCGATCGCCCGTTCCGGGAGCGGCCGAAATTCGCTCGGCCCCGCGAGGACCGGCCGAAATTCGAGCGGCCGCGCCGAGAGAGCGACTCTGGCGCGCGGAACGACTGGCAGGAGCATCCGCGCGGCGACGCGCCATCCTATGATCGCAATGCCGAGCGGCCGCGCCGCGACAATGAGGACGATGCCAAGGTCTTTGCCAAACGCCCGGCGTTCGGCGGCCGCGGCGCCTATCGCGAGCGCACCCCCGACGAGCGCCGCACGGCGCGCCCGCCGCGCGAAAAGAAGACCGGCGAGCGCATCGCCAAGGTGGTGTCGCGGGCCGGGCTTGCCTCGCGACGCGACGCCGAGGAATGGATCGTGCAGGGCCGCGTCACCGTCAAC
>DATBYR010000052.1:0-9015 GCA_036513565.1 Methylocella sp.
AACTGCACGCCGAATGTCAGGTGCCGGCGATGTTGCAGAGCCATGATCTCGCCTTCGTTCGACCAGGCCGTCGCTTTGAGCGGACCATCTGGCTGGTCAAGCTCCACAATTAAGGAGTGATAACGCCCGGCACTGACCGGATTGGGCAAGCCTTCCAGAATAGTCGAGGCCTCGTGGCGCACAAAACTCGCCTCGCCGTGCATCGGGTGCACGGCGCGGGTGACCCGCCCGCCAAACACTTGGCCGATACATTGATGGCCTAGGCAAATTCCAAGGATCGGCACGCGCCCGGAATATTCCGAAACGAGCCTCATCGACACTCCCGCGTCGTCCGGCGTGCAGGGTCCAGGCGAAATCACGATGGCTTCGGGCCTTTCGCGCGGCAGGGCGGCATCGTTGCGCACGACTTCCGGCACGGCACCCAGTTCGCGGAGATAATTGGCGACCGTGTGCACGAAGGAATCGTAATTGTCGATGACGAGTATCACCTCACGAATGCCTTTGCGCCAAAAGCTTCGAACATCGCCCTCGCCTTGTCCAGCGTTTCGTCATATTCGGCGGCGGGATCCGACGCCGTGACGATCCCCCCGCCCGCCTGCACGACGCAAGCGCCGCCGCGAAAGCTCGCGGTGCGGATGACGATGTTGGTATCCATGGTGCCATCGAATCCGATATAGCCGATCGCGCCGCAATAGGGGCCGCGCGCATGGCCCTCCATTTCGGTGATGATTTCCATCGCGCGAACTTTTGGCGCGCCGGTGACGGAGCCGCCGGGAAAGGCGGCGGCCAAAACATCGGCCGCGCCCTGCCCTTCCCGCAGACGCCCAACGACGGACGAAACCAGATGATGGACCGAGGCAAAGGTCTCAAGGCCGCAAAGCCGCGGCACTTGCACCGAGCCCGGCAGGCAAACTTTCGAAAGATCGTTGCGCAAGAGATCGACGATCATGACGTTTTCGGCGCGGTCCTTGCGGCTCTCGGTCAGCGCCCGCGCTTGCAGGGCGTCGAGGACGGCATCCGCGAAGCGGCGGCGCGTGCCTTTGATCGGCCGGGTCTCGACGCGATCGCCCTCGACCTTGAGAAATCTCTCGGGGGAGGCCGAAGCGATGACGAAATCGGCGTGGTCGAGGTAGGCTGCGAAAGGGGCCGGATTGAGCGTGCGCAAGCGGCGGTAGAAGCCAAAATGATCGAAGTCCGGCGGCACCGGGGCTTCGAACCGCTGCGCCACATTGGCCTGAAAAATGTCGCCAGAGAGAATCCGCTCGATTACTTCGCGAACCATCCGCTCATAGCCGGTACGCGTGAAATTGCTGGTCCAGCCTTCGAGCGGCATATTCCCCGCCGGGGGCACAACTGGGGCGCGCCGGAGCCGCGCCTCGAACCAGCGCCCGCGCTCGATCGCACGCCGGTCGCGCGCCGGCAGCTCCATCTCGGGAAAACCAGTCGAGAGAATAAACCCGCGCCGCTCGAACACATCGAAGGCAACGACCACATCGTAGAGCCCCAGCGAAACATTGGGGAAAGCGAGCTCGTCCACGGCGGGCGCCGGCAGGCGCTCCAGACTGCGCCCAAGTTCGTAGGAAAAAAGCCCAGCGGCCCCCCCCTGAAAAGGAGGCAATCCGGGCAAGGACGCCGTTCCATGGGCCGCCAAAATGGACTTCAAGCGCGAGACCCAGTCCTTCCCCGCCTCGCGGGCCTCGAACCGGGCAAAAGGATCGGCCGCGACAAAACTGTAGCGGCCAAGCTTCCTATCGGCCATCGCGCTGTCGAGAAAGGTGAGATACGGCAGATCGCGAAGCGCGTGAGCAGCCGCCGGGGGATCGCAAGAATCGATTTCGATGACGTGCATCGAGCTGCCTTCGCACCCCCATCAAGCCGGAATGAGTGTTTTCCTAGTTGGTTCGCCCCTTGCAGGGCCAAGCGGACTGGCCAAGACATACGCCAATATGGCGAACCGGCGCGCGCCCGCCAAGCCCACCGCGCACCGCGAACGGTGCCGGGAGGTGTCTAACCGCCAGGTGTTCAAGGAGTCAAAGCCGCTACGTTCAAACTACTATTTTTGCCCCGCATCGGCTTCCTTCGCGGGCGCGGGTGGCTTCGGCGCACCGGGAGCTGGGGCCGGGGTTTGCTTGGGTGGCGGAGCGGGGGGCTTGGACGGCGGCACAGGCCGGGCGGCGGGCCGGCCTTTGTAGGCGAACCAATCGCTTTCCTCTCGCCTACCGGGGAGAGAAACGGCTTGTGAGCGCCCGCCCGCCGGCGCCGTTCCAGGAATTTCGCGCGGTGTTTCGCGAAATGCTTTCTGATTGGCCATGGGCTCCTCCTGTGGATTTTCCTTTGGTGTCAAAAAATGCATCGTCAAACCCGCGCTTTCCAGGCTTGCTTCCAAAAAGGGGCGTAAGGGCATATTATTGCATCCGCGTCAACGGTCGGTGTCGGCAGCGCCCCCAGTCCGCGAAAAACGCGCGTTTACCTAGGATCGGCGAGACCAGCAAGCAACGCCATGGCGGCTTTGAGGAGAGGCCGGGATGAGCCATGAATGAGGCCCGGATAAACGGTAAGCCTGCGTTGCTTGCGGCGGCGGCCGAGCGGGCGGCGGAGATATTGTCGCATGCGCGAATGCCCGTAATCGCCGGCCTTGGCACCGATGTCGCGGGCGCCCGCGCTTCAATTCTGCTCGCCGAAAGGCTTCGCGGCGCCTATGATCACATGTATTCCGCGCGGGTTTTCGCGGACCTCGACGTCATGCGCCAGGCTGGCCTGATGTTCACGACGCCGAACGAGGCGCGCCTGCGCGCCGACGTTTTCCTGTTCATCGGCAAGGATTTGACCAAAATCTGGCCGGCGATGTTGGAGCGTCTGTCGCCGACGGAAATCCCACCGTTCGATCTTGCCCGCGAAAAGCGCAAGCTGTTGTGGATCGCGCCCGGACGGGGCGGCGCGAAGCTTGAAGGGCTAGCGATCAAATCCCTTGACTCTTCGAATTTGCACGCGACGCTCGCGGCCTTGCGCGCCCGCGCCGCCGGCAGGCCGGTCAATTGCGCCAAACGCATGCTACGCAAGCTCAACGAATTCGCGGAAGTTCTCAAGAATGCGCGGTTTGGCGTCGCGGTCTGGGGCGGCGATTCGCTCGATAGCCTGTCGATCGAAATGCTGCATGGCCTGATCCGCGATCTCAACAGGACGACACGTTTTTCCGGGCTGCCTCTCGGCAATGATTCCAATGCGTCGGGCGTGGTCCAGACGTCGGGCTGGATGACCGGTTTCCCGATGCGGACATCCTTCGGCCGCGGCTTTCCCGAGCATGACACATGGCGGTTCGACGCAACGCGCATGATCGAGAGCGGCGAAGCCGATGCCGCGCTGTGGATCTCCGCCTATTGCGCTGAGGCGCCGCAATGGAAGAAAAATATTCCGCTGGTCGCGCTCGCCCCTCCGCAAACGGCTTTCGCGCAAGAACCCGAGGTGTGCATCGAAATCGGCTGTCCTGGGATAGACCATGACGCGGCGGAGTTCGCGCGGGAGACTGGATCGATTGTCTCCCGCAAGGCAGCGCATCCAAGCCAAGCATCTTCGGTTGAAGCCGTTATTGGCGAAATCGCGAAGCACCTCGGGGGAGACGCCTAAATGCTGATTCTCCTGAAAGGCGGCCGCATCGTCGATCCGGTAAATGAACGCGACGAGATAGGCGATCTTTGGATCGAAAACGACCACATCGTCGCGGCGCAACCGGGCAGGCTGGCTGATGAAGTTCATGACGTCTCCGGCAAGATCGTCATGGCGGGCGCCATCGATATTCATTCCCATATCGCCGGCGGCAATGTGAACACCGCACGCCTGCTGCTTCCCGAAAAGCACCAGAACCATTTGCCGAACCCTCCCGCGTTGCCCCTTTGCACCGCCAAATGGTCGACGTTCGAAACCGGCACCATCTATGCCTCCATGGGCTTCACCACCGTGATCGAGCCGGCCATCGTGCCGCATCAGGCGCTTCAGGCACATCTCGAACTCTCCGACATTCCAATCATCGACAAAGGGACGCTCACCGTCCTCGGCAATGACGATTTCCTGTTGTCTCTATTGCGCGACGGGGAAGGACCGGCGGCGGTGGCCGATTACGTCGCATCCACCGTCGGAGCAAGCAATGGCCTCGGCGTCAAATGCATCAATGCCGGCGGCGCGACGGCGTTCAAATACAATGCGCGAACTTTTAGCCTCGACGATGTCGTGCCATTTTATGGCCTAACGTCACGCCGGATTGTCGAGGCTATGCAACGGGCGGTAGAGGATCTCAAAATCCCGCACCCCCTGCATTTGCACGCCAATAATCTCGGCATTCCAGGCAATGTCGCGACCGCGATCGCGACAATCGGCGCCGCGCGCGGCGAACGCTTGCACTTTGCTCATCTGCAATTCTACTCTTATGGCAGCGAAGGCGAGAAGGGGTTTTCTTCCGCCGCCGCCGAACTTGCCGCGGCCGTCAACGCCGCGCCGAATGTTACCGTCGACGTTGGCCAGGTCATGTTCCGGCAAACGGTGACCATTTCGGCCGACGTGCTGCGCCAGTTCAATGGCGCCGAGACGGCGCGGCCAAAAAAATCCGTGATCCACGATGGCGACGGCAATGGCGGCGGCATCGTTCCCTACCTCTATCGCGAGAACGATTTCGTCAATGCCATCCAATGGGCCTGCGGGCTCGAATTGTTCATGCTGATCGATGATCCGTGGAAGGTCTTCTTCACGACCGATCACCCCAATGGCGCGCCCTTCACGACCTATCCGGAAATTTTCGCGCTGATCATGAGCCGCGACGTGCGGGCGGAGGCCATCGCGCGTCTGCCGCAAGACGCCGTCGCCATGACGACGCTGCCGTCGATCGCGCGCGAATACAATCTCAACGAAATCGCCATCATGACCCGTGCCGCACCAGCTAAGTTGCTCGGCCTCAAGGATCGCGGCCATCTTGGCGAAGGCGGATTAGCGGATGTGGCCGTCTATTCGCCCGGCAAGGATTTGGCGAAAACGTTTCGATTTGCGCATCTTGTTTTCAAGGATGGCGATCTCGTCGTGCGCGACGGGCGCGTCACCCATTACCGCTGGGGCAAGGCGCTCAAGGTCAATCCCACCTATGACAAGGCGATCGACCGCCGCCTTGCCGGCTATTACGACCGACATTTTGGCAATTCCCGCGATCTGTTCGCGGTCAAGGAGAATCTCCTTCCGCGTGCCGGGACGTTCCGGGAGGTCGCATGCGCCCGATGAAAAAAAACGGCGTCCGGATCGACGATAGTTTTGCCGAAGCCTTCCCCATGCGCGGCACGGCGGTCCTGATTACCGCGCCCAATCGCCGCTGGGCGAGGCAGGCGGCCGCCACCATGACCGGATTTGCGACCTCCGTTATCGGCTGCGGCGCCGAAGCGGGTATTGATCGCGAACGCCCTGGCAATACCACGCCGGACGGGCGCCCCGGCGTTCGCGTCCTCGTTTTTTCCATGTCGACGGACACGTTGCAGACCCAGCTCGCCAACCGCGTCGGCCAATGCGTCCTGACATCGCCAGGATCCGCCTGTTTCGCCGATCTCGACGGCGCCGACAGATTGCCGATAGGTGATTCGATCCGCTATTTCGGCGATGGCTGGCAGGTATCGAAGAAGTTCGGCGACCGGCATTTCTGGCGCATTCCGGTCATGGACGGCGAATTCCTTTGCGAGGCGACGACGGGGCTCACAAAAAAAGCGGTTGGCGGCGGCAATCTCCTGCTCATGGGCGCGACCCCGGAGACCACCATGCGCGCGGCGGAACTTGCCGTCGCGGCGATGAATAACGTCGAGGGCGTCATTCTGCCTTTCCCGGGCGGCATCGTGCGGTCCGGCTCCAAGGTCGGCTCCAAGTACAAAGCCATGATGGCCTCCACCAATGACGCGTATTGTCCGACCCTGCGGGGAGCGGTGGCGACAAATCTCGACGAGGATGTCGACTGTGTCCTCGAAATCGTCATCGACGGGTTGACGGAAGAGGGGGTTGCCGACGCCATGCGAGCAGGCCTCGCTGCAATCGTGAAGCTCGGGCCCGACCATGGCGCGGTGAGGGTCGGCGCCGGCAACTACGGCGGCAAGCTCGGCCCCTTCCATTTTCACCTGAAGGACCTTTTGCCGTGAAACCGCTCGTTCTCACCCTCAAACACGAGCCTAATCAACGGCTCGATCTCGCCCCTCTCGCCCCGCATCTGCTCGAAGGGAAGTCAGTCAAGGACGTCGCCGCGATAGAATTGCAGACCACCCGCGAAACGATAACCGTCGGCGATATTTTTAAAATACGGTCCGGCGGCACGGGATCGATCCGGTTCGAGGGAGGATCAGTGCGTCTCGACAATATCGGCCAGAATATGAACGCTGGAGAAATCGTCATCGAAGGCGACTGCGGCAAATCGCCTGGCCGCAACATGAGCGGCGGCAATCTCGTCGCGATGGGCGATTGCGGACATTTCGCGGGCTCCGCCATGTCCGGCGGCAGGCTCGAGATCGCGGGCGATGCCGGTGGCTTTCTCGGCGCGCCGCTCGAAGGCGAGATGGAGGGCATGACCGGGGGGTTGTTGATCGTGCGCGGAAATGCCGGCGCGCGCGCGGGCGACCGCCTACGGCGCGGCACCATTGTGATCGAAGGGTCCGCCGGAGATTTTCCGGGAAGCCGGATGATCGCCGGAACCCTGATCGTGCTCGGGGAATGCGGCTGCCTACCCGGTTACCTCATGCGGCGGGGGACGATCGTGCTTGCAGACCCGCCCGAACTCGCGCCAACTTTCGTCGATTGCGGCGAGCATGATTTGGCCTTCGCCAGCGTTTTTTCGGGCCTGCTGCGCCCCGAAAGCCGCGCCGCCGCGAGGCTTCTTTCCCGCCCGCTCATCCGTTTTGCCGGAGACATGGCGGCTCTCGGAAAGGGAGAAATCTTCTTCCCGGCGTAAGATCGCCGCGCCAGGAGCGGCTGCCGGGTTAAGGCGCGGCAGCCTTCGGCGCAACAACGTCGCTCATCCTCCCTCGATCAAGGGTTGTCGAGCCAATGGTTGACGAAAACCGGGCTTCCATCTCGCAAATCGATCGTCTCGCCATGATCGAGCGCCGCGACCGGTTTCTCGGGCTGATTGGCACACGGCCGGTCATCATGGGTATATTGAATGTAACCCCCGATTCCTTCTCTGATGGCGGCAAATTCTTTAGCCTCGATGCCGCCATGAAACAGGCGAAAAAACTCAGCAGCGATGGCGCCGACATTATCGATGTGGGGGCGGAATCGACACGCCCAGGGCATACGCCCGTCGTGGCGGAAGAGGAACTCGCCCGCCTCGAACCCATTCTCGGCGAGCTGGCGAGTTCCATCGACGTTCCGTTTTCGATCGACACTTCCAAAGCCAAGGTCGCGCGCCGCGCAACAGAACTCGGCGCCAGTGTGGTCAACGATGTTTGGGGATTGCAGAAAGATCCGGCCATGGCCGCCACGGTCGCCGAAACTGGCGCCGCGGTGGTCCTGATGCACAATCGCGACGGCGTCGATCCCCACCTTGACATCATCGCGGACATGCGCCGCTTCTTCGATCAATCGCTGCGTATTGCGGAAGCCGCTCGTATTCCCCGCGCACGTATCATTCTCGATCCCGGCATCGGTTTCGGCAAGAGCCGGGCGCAAAATTTCACCGCCTTGACCAATCTTACCGCGCTGAAGGACTACGGCCTGCCGATCCTCGTCGGGGTTTCGCGTAAGTCGTTGCTCGCTGAACATGCCGCCACGCCGGTCGATAAAAACCTTGTTCGCACGCTTGCCGCCAATCTCGCGGCGGCCGCCAACGGCGCCTCTATTTTCCGGGTTCACGATGCGGCCGAACACGCCGCCGCCTTCAAGGTATTCGATGCCATCGTCCGCCGCTGACCTTTTGGGCGCCGGCCCGCTGACGAACACCGCTCTCGGGCTGGGGAGCAATATAGGCGACAAGCCAGGCAACATCGCGCGGGCGCTGGAGCTGCTGGAGGAGCGCGGTATTATCCGGCTGAGTGCGGTTTCGTCGATCTACCGCACCCCGCCTTGGGGTTATGTGGACCAGGACTTTTTCGCCAATGCCTGCGCGGTGGGAGAAACGCGCCTGCCGCCGCTCGAACTCCTAACCGCGACCAATGCGGTTGAAGCCGATATGGGCCGGAAACCGTCGATGCGCTGGGGGCCGCGCCTCATCGATATCGATATTCTTTTCCACGGCGATGCGTCTTTCGCGCATGCCCAATTGAATTTGCCGCACAAGGGCCTATTCGAACGCGCGTTCGTTCTGGTTCCCTTGGCCGAAATCGCACCTCGATTAGAGATCTCGGGGCGTTCGATCGCGAAGGCCGCCGCGCGGTTCGCCGCCGAGCCGATCGAAAAATGGGACGCGAGTGGCCGGCGTCGTTGAATATGAGATGACTTCAAGATTCTCTCTCGTGGCCGCGAAAGCAAGTCTCGCGGACGATGACTCATGATGTGGGGCGTCATATGTGGACGGCCCAAAAGGTCGCGGCCCGGGCCGTCATTGCGAGCCGCAGGCGAAGCAATCCAGAGTCGCTCGGCTGCCCCTGGATTGCTTCGTCGCTTCGCTCCTCGCAAGGACGGCTTCGGTATGGGTTCTCATTAAGGAGACTTGGTTTAAGAAGTGCGTTATGGCCCGCAAGATAGCAATGCGTCCGGCCGGGCGCGCCTTGCGGCGTCACTCGAACAACAGCTGCGTTTCGGTGATCAGCCGGCTGAAAAATGCAGTTGGGAGATAACAATATTCGTTCATCGCGAGCGGCGCCTCTTTGCAGCGCCGGTGCTCCGGGCTCCATTCATATCCCTCCTTGCTCAAACACGCGGCGATCGACTTGTTGAGGGCATCGCTTTGGGCGCCTCGCTGGCTCGGATTCGCTTTTTCCGCCTCAACGTGACAGTAGCCAACCACGACTTTCTGGTTTTCGAAAAAAGATGCGCCCGACGCATAGAATCGGATTTCCAGCACGCCAA
>DATBYR010000053.1:0-5541 GCA_036513565.1 Methylocella sp.
CGCGATCCATTGGGCTCATTGCTGCTCGGCCTACGTCATGGCGCTTATTGCGTCGGCTGCTGTTGGGTATTGATGGCGCTTTTGTTCGTCGGCGGCGTTATGAACGTGCTGTGGATCGCCACGATCTCTGCCTTCGTGCTCATTGAAAAGATCGTGCCAGTTGGTCGCCTGATCTCCCGGATAGCAGGAGCGGGCTTTGTCGCGGCTGGGACCTGGCTTGTGGTTGGGTTGTGATGATTAGGACTGCGACGCTTTTGCTCGGAGCGACCGTCCGGCGCGGCTATTTCGCTTCGGCCGGCTTCGCGAATTTCAAGATGAACCGGTCGCTCTCGCCGATCGCCGAATATTTTTCCCTATCCTGATCCTTCAGCCGGTAGGTGGGCGGCAACGTCCATACACCTTCGGGATAGTCCTTGGTGTCCTTGGGATTGGCGTTGACCTCGGACGAGCCGATCAATTTGAATCCGGCTTTTTCGGCAAGCGCGATCGCATAATCCTGCCTTACATAGCCGCTCTTAGCCTGCGGGTCCTGCGGCTGGTCCGGCCTACCGCGATGTTCTTCGACACCCAAAATTCCGCCCGGCTTCAAGGCCTTATAGAACGCATGGAAGGCGGCGTCCGCGCTGCCCGCGCGCATCCAATTGTGGATGTTGCGGAATGTCAGCACGAAATCGGCGCTGCCGGGAGGCGCGATTTCCTGATCGCCGCCGGTAAATTCCTTGATGGTAGTCTTGCCATAGAGTTCGGGGCTTGCGGCAATTCTTGCCTTGAGTGGCGCAATGTCCCGCTCGGGATCGCCGGAGGCGGTGTAATGGCCGCGGTCCTTGAGATAGGGCGCGAGAATTTCGGCCCAATAGCCGGCCTTTCCCGGCACGATCTCGATGACGGTCGAATCCGCCTTCACGCCAAAAAATGTGAGAACTTCCAAAGGGTGCCGGTAGCGGTCGCGCGCCTTGTTGGCATCGCTCCTTTGCGGGCCGTCAATAATCGCGGCGAGGGCGGGATCGGGTTGCAAAGCCACGGCAAAGGACTGGCCTCCACTTAAGCCAAAGTATAAACTGACAGAAACGGCGATCGCAAACATCGTTGCGGCGGACAGGCGGCGGATCTGCCGATTGAGCGTATGTTTGGCAGGTATTTGCATCTGGCTCCGGTCCTTGAACATCTGCGATCTCCGTTTATTCCCAAGTTTATTCCTAAATCTCTTTTGGTACACTGTGTTCCAGCTTCGTTTTCAAGTGAGATCTTGGCAAGACGCACCAAATTCCTCACGCAACTTGCTCACTTGGTCTGTGCCGTTGTCCAATGTTTTCAGCTGGCTAGTGACCTCTTGAAGAAGATCACAGCTCGATTTCATGTTGTCGCGAGCATCGCCGCCGGTTGGTCTGATGTTTTTTGCCTCTCGCTCGTAATTGAGTGCCCTTTGCAGCGAAGCGAGCTTTTGGCTACCGTTCCGGTCTCGCGCCACGGCGAGGTATTGGTTGGCCATCTCATGATCCACCAACGAGAGTTGTCCGGCGAACCGATCCCTCTGCATTTCTAAATCCCGTAATCGGCCGCCCAAATTCGCTGTTTCATGCCACAAAACCAGAGAAAGGAGGAGGATGAGAACCGGCACCAGCATGAAAGCTGGCAGACGACGCTGGACTTCCCGCCACCAGGATGGGTAGGCTTCCTCGACAATACGCTTAACTTCGTTCACGTCTGTGGCGTGATGGACATCGTGAAGGAAGGGGATGAGGGGATTACCCTGCCAGACCTCCGCTTCTCTCAGTCGCTTCCATCCATCTCGATAGCCCATTCCCCAAGCAAAATTTTTGTATTTCTCATCAGTGCCGCGGAATTCGTGCCATCGCCACTTCATCCAATCTTCGAATCTTTCTTTCATCAGCAGTCTTTGTTTGAAGAATTCATACTCGAACAACATCAGGTCAAAAAATCGCAACCACCATACATCCGCTGGGCGTTCATCGGCGCGCTTTGGATCGTCAACCAGAAGTTTGTCATACTCTTCGTTCAGATCTCGTTGCTGGATAAGCAATTCATGATATCGCTTGCTGAATTCAAATGTCGAATCGATCCTCTTGGTTCTGATCGTATAACGACGCGCAACGAATACGACAACTAGACTTGTTATTATGGACCCGAGAGTTGGACCCAACACATTATTTGCTCCCAATTCATTAAGGAGATTGGTCATTGTACGGTACTTCCTTTCCAGTCAGCACTCTCATACGGGCGTGGCCCGCTTCGCGATGCGTGGCAAACCAATAGGCGAGAACCGACAAAACCCCAGGTAGCTGTCAGGCCCAGCCTCATCTTGCTGCGGTTCGGCTTGCTGGGCAACGCGGAAACGTTGCGATGAGGTTTCGACGCGCGTGAATGACCGCTTCTGCCGCAACGCGGACGAAACTAAAGCCGACCCGCTAGCCCCCAACCCCCCTCAATGCGCGAGGCGTTCCAAAAGGTCGCGTACATGAACCTGGTCGGATTTGTAATTGCCGGTGAGCGTGTACATCACCAGATTGACACCCCCGCGCAGGGCGAGTTCGTGCTGGCGCTCCCCGCCCGGCGTCAGCGAATAGAGGCTGTCGCCGTCGGGGTCGCTGGCCCAGCCCGCCGCGAGATCGTTGGCGGTGATGATGATCGGCGAGACGCTGTCGCCCGCGCGGGCCGGGCGCGCGCCGCCATCTGCGGGGGCGGGGGGCAGCGCCTCGATCCAGGTCGCGCCCGTCGTGTAGCGGCCAACGAAACCGTCGATGAGATAGAAAGTTTTCGTCACGACATGGTCGGCGGGAACGGGTTCGAGTTCCGGCACATCGACGCCATCGAGCAAGGCCCTGAGCCATTTGGCTTCCGGCGTCGGCGGCCCGCCGGGCCGCGAAGCGAGCGCGTCGCGGGTATCGAAAATAATCGTGCCACCCTGTTTCATGAAGAGGGCGGCCTTGGCGATCGCCGCGTGCGGCGGCTGCGGTTGCGACGCTACGATGGGCCAATAGATAAGCGGATAAAAACTTAATTCGTCCCGCGCGGGATCGATCCCGGCAGGATCGCCGGGCGCGAGCGACGTGCGCCGCGCCAGCACCCGCGAAAGGCTCGTCAAGCCCTGCCTGCTCACCTCGTCGGCCCTAGCATCCCCGCTTGCCACGTAGGCAAGCCGCGTCGTCAATGCGGCGTCAATATCGCGTGGGGATACGCTTGCGGCGGCAGATTCGGCCGCGGCCCGCGCCGGGACCAGCATCGCGGAGCCAACGGCAAAGAGAACAAGGCTAGCGACGGCGCGGCCCGCGCGCCCGCGCAGGCTGCCCGAGAGCCAAAGCGAGGCCAAGGTATCGGCGGCAAATAAGAGAAACGCGGCGGCGAGCAGCCAGGGCTTGAGATCGACCGGGCCAATGTCGCGCAGGGGCTCGTCGATGAAACCAAACCCGGAATAATCCGCCGCCTCGAGCGTTTCTTTCGGTCCCAGTGCGTTGACGGCGATCAGGCCATCGGGCGGGCCATAAAACCCCGGCGGATGTTCGGGTTCCGCGATGCCTTCGTACCCGGCGGGAATCGGCGTCGCGTTTGGCGGCGGCGGACCAAGGACACCGAAACCGTCGAGGCTCCGGCTCGGCGCGAAGGTCGCGGCTTCAACGGCTTTCGTCCCGGCGCCGGCTTGCGCGTCCGCATCCTTCGCGGTTTCCCCCGACAAAGCAACGATTTTGCGCAGCATGTCCACGAACAGTCCCGAAATCGGCAAGTTGGACCATGTCGTGTCCGCCGTGACATGGAACAAAACGATCAGCCCCTTGCCTTGCCGCGCCGCGGTCACGAGCGGAGTTCCGTCCGAAAGCCGCGCCCAGGTCTTGGCCGAGAGACCGGGGTCCGGTTCGGCGAGGACTTGGCGCGAAACGGTTACCTCACCGGGGACGGCCAAGCCAAAAAATGGGCTCTCGCGGTCGAAGGGCGCAAGTTTTTTCGGGGTATCCCAGGACATCGCGCCGCCCAGCACGCGGCCGCCCCGGCGCAGCCGGACTGGGACGAGATCGCCGGAGGACGCGGCGAGATGGGTCCCGGCAAAGCGCACGAGGATTCCGCCATCCTCGACAAAACGCGCGAGATCGTCATGCGCGTGACCCGGCACCATGCCGGCATCGGCGAGGATCATGATCGCCACATGGTCATCGAGAAGGGAGCGTATTGGATCGGTGGCGGCGGGCCTTGCCTCGCGGATGTCCGCGAAGGGGGAGAGCGCCTTCGTGAGATAATAGCTTGGCGCGAGCAGAGGCTGCGCGATGTCCGCCGTCTCGCCGCTGACGAGGCCGATCCGGCGGCGGCGCCAGCGCTCGTCGAGAAGAAATACCGCCGCGGCGGAATGTTCACGAGCGATTTCGAGGCGGGCGATCTCGTTGCGCAACTCGACGGGCATCTCGAAACTGGCATGCGTCTCGGTTGCGCCGGCAAAATCGAACGATGCTTCGCCGAGCTGAAGCCCCTTGCGATCGAGCGCGCGGATGATCCCCCGCTCGGGGCCAGACGGAGCCGCGCGGAGGACCCGCACATCGAGACGGCCGGTTTGGTTTTGCACGCCGGCGAGCGCGCGAACGGTTGTTGAATCCGTAACGACAGTGAGTTCGCCGGAAACAGCCGCAAGCTTGCCCGCGAACTCCCGCGCATGGCCGCGATCGAGTCCATCGGCAATCCAAACAATCGCGGGGGTTTTTTGCTGCGCGGCGGCATATTTTTCGATCGCGGAAAAAACCGGCAGCCGATCGGGAACAAACGGCACAGGCTTGAGCGCCCGCAGGCGATCTTGCGCCTTGGCCGCATCTAGGGGCACGATGTCGCGGCCCGCCTCCGATGTTGCCACCACGGCGGCGAGCCGCGAATTTCGCTCCGCCGCCTCGATTCTGCGTGCGGCAGCGGCGATTCTGCGCTCCCAGCCCGGCGCCGCCGGCCAGCCATCGTCCAGCACGATGAGCAACGCCCCTTCATGCGCCGTTACCGCGGGCAGCGGATTCAGCACCGGTCCCGCCATCGCGAAAATGACACTGGCCGCGATCGCAAGACGCAAGAGGAGCAGCCACCAGGGCGTGCGCGACGCAGTCTCGTTCCTTGGGCGGAAACTCAGAATGAGCCGCAGCGGCGGAAACGGCACGAGCGCCGGGCGCGGCGGCGTGATACGCAGAAGAAAATACAAGAGTGGTAGGCCCGCGAGCGCGGCGAGGACGAACGGAAAAGTGAACGCGAGCGGAAGGCCGGGCATCAGCGGGCGGCTCCTTGCGGGGCATGACGACCGGGGCCGGCATTGGCATCGAGTTGGACCCGCAAGGCAAGCAAGGCCCCGGTGGCGGGCCTGTCGGTTCGGTGCACCGTCAAGGTCCACCCCCGGCTGCGCGTCGAAGCGCCAATGGCCTCGCGATGAAGGCCGAGACGGTGGATGTACTCTTGGCGGAATGTTTCCGCTTGTCCCGCGCGCAACCTTGCCGCCGAATCGACATCGACGAATTCGGTATTCCCAGAGAAAGGAAAAGTCTCCTCGACGGGATCGGCGATCATCAC
>DATBYR010000054.1:0-16643 GCA_036513565.1 Methylocella sp.
CCACGCGAAACATTGGACTCGGATTGAAGCGAAGAAAACTTTTGCGGGCCTGACGCGGGCCCGGCGGCCGCTATCAAAATCCGCAATGATACCGCCCCGCCATGGACGGCTTCATTCATGCTGCTTCAATGCCGCCTGACGAACTACCTATGCGATCTGCCGCGCGATTGCAGCGCTTAAGCCGGAGATCCGCGAATGCGATCCGCCGGAGGGCTGTATTCACCACTCAGATCGCGGTTCGCAATTGGCGCCGGCCGTACCGGAAGCTGCCCGCCGCACATGGTCTCGCTGGCGCCATGGCCGCCGCGGCATCCCAACGATAACGGCAAGGCGGAAAGCTTCATGAAGACATTGAAGGTCAGTGTAGTTGAGGGACTACGAAACATTCGAGGAGGTGACCGCCGACCCCGCTTCCCCGACGAGGTTTACAATCATCGGAGGCTCCACTCCGCGCTCGGCTATCTCAGGGCGGCGCGGCGCGAAGCCAGCCGGGCGAGACTAACAAAAAAGCCGCACGGCAATATTGCGCGGGCCGCGGAGCGGGTGCATTCTACCAAGGGCGATTTGCTGCTACGCTAGAGCATGTCCTTAAAAAAGTTGCCGGCTTTTTCGATTCCGTGTCCAAGCATTGCAGTCTGAAGGAACGCACCGTGGACGGTTGAGATACAATCAGGAAAATGTTCAGGGAGGCAAGTATGACTGTTGCACGCATTCTCGCGGCCAAGGGAAGAGACGTCGTCACCACCCAGCCGCAGCGGACCTTGGCCGAGGCCGCCGCGCTTTTGACGGCGTGGAATATTGGCGCGGCCGTGGTCACCGACGCGCAGGGCCGCGTCCTTGGGATGCTATCGGAACGCGACATCCTTCGTGCGGTTGGCACGGGCGGCGCGGCTGCGCTTGACGACGCCGTCTCAAAACATATGACTGCGCCGGTCGTGACAACGGATGAGGACGAATGCGTTCATGTCGCCATGGAAAAAATGACCGTCCGGCGCTGCCGCCACCTTCCTGTCGTCGTGGACGAGAAACTGGTTGGCATTGTCTCGATCGGCGACGTGGTCAAACACCGTCTCGAGCAAATCGAACATGAATATCAGGCGATGCGCGAATATATCGCGACCGCGTGAGCCAGGAAGGCCAAATTCACCGCAGAGAGATTGCGCTCTCCGGGGGGGTCATCGCGATGTCTTTGGCGATGTCGTGTATGACACGGCGCGTTGCCTCGCGGCCGATCGCGATAAGTTCGTCGGCGCGATGAAAATCGAAGAGGCCCACTGTGCCGAGCCGCGCGTTGATGAGAACGTCGGGCGGATCGCCGGCGAGGCGCGAGCGCGAAATCCTGCCTTGCGCGATATTGAACGCTTCCACCATGGCGATCCCTATCCCCGGTGCGCCGTCCTCGCGTTTACCGAAGAGCCGGCGCAGATTGCCGCCCATCCCGCCGAAGATGCGTGCGCTCAATGTGCGTCCGGCTTGCGGTGCGCGGGTGTCATACTTTTCGAGCGCCGGCTCTATCGAGACACGATCGTCGATGATCGTTCCGCGAAAAGTCATGTCGCCGACGAGATTGACGGCGATGACAACCTCGCCGCCAAGCGCGCGGCAGAGCGTGACGGGGATGGGATTGACGAGCGCGCCATCAAACAGCCAGCGCCCGTCGATCTTCACCGGTTCGAAAATCCCAGGCATCGCGTAGGAGGCCCTGATGGCATCCGCGACATTGCCTTTGGTCAACCAAATTTCATGTCCCGAGCCGATTTCGGTCGCGACAGCGGCGAATTTTTTGTCGAGGTCCTCGAAGCTTCGGCCGGAGAATTCTTGTTCGAGCTCGCGCCGAAGCCTTTCGCCGCCGAGAAAGCTCACTCCTGAAAACGACACGTCCAGAAGGCTCATCACACGCTTCCTTGTCAGGCCGCGGGCGAAATCTTCCAACTCCTTGAGCTTGCCGGCGGCATAGGCTCCCCCGACCAAGGCTCCGATCGATGTGCCGGCGACGATATCCGGATAAATGCCCTGTGCGTTGAGCTCGAGCAAGACGCCAATATGCGACCAGCCGCGCGCGCCGCCCGCGCCAAGCGCGATACCAAGATTTGGCCAGCGAGCGGTAGCGATGTCCGCGGCACGTTCATTAGCGCCCACGCCGTTAATGTTCTTGCGGTAAAACGGCATCTTGTTCAATTGTCCGGTCCTCGGCGTGAACGGTCATGACTTGGCGGCGCGGCGAAACATAAACATGTCACCTTGCTCCAGAGTGTTCCTCTTCTTGGTTGAAAATTCCTGAAGGGAACGGGGGTTCAACGCGAAAAGGCGGAATTCATAAGTGAGACCGCCGTTTTCCGCATCCCCAAATCAGGGGGCGCGGAGTTTGGAACGGGAATTTCCGCTATCCCATTGAAAAGGCATAAATTTGAAAACCAAAATAGCCCGCTTTCTGGCTACACGGTAGTAAAATCGGAATTGCCTCCGTCGAAAACAAGCTTGGCTTTATCGCCGCCGAGCGCGACCTTGCGGTAGAAGCAAGAGCGTCTGCCGGTGTGGCAAGCGCGAAATCGGCAATTTCCTGCGCTTGGCTGTGCGATGGTGCGGACTCCTATGCACTCGGACCCATCGGCAAGGGACCCCACTTGTCAGGAAAGCCAAGCTGAGGCAGGATCGGCCGGAAACTCTTCAACACACAGACCCATAGATTTGCGGACATTGCCGCTACGATGAAAGAGGTCGCCGTGCTTACGCTCGTAATTGGAATCCTGATCATCGTCGTCATCGGTGCGATCTTGTTTTGGGTCATCGATAAATTCTGTCCCGACGCGCGGCTTGCGCAGCTTCTCAAGCTGCTAGTCGTGCTGGTCTGTTTGGCGGCGATCGTCGCGCGGTTGCTTCCGCTGCTTGGATATCCGTCCGTGCTGTAGCGGCGTCAACGATTTTATGACATAATGTCGTAGGACAGGATCGGAACTGCCTCAGTCGAAAACAAGCTTGGCTTTATCGCCGCCGAGCGCGACCTTGCGGTAGAAGCAAGAGCGTCTGCCGGTGTGGCAAGCGCCGCCGTTGCTGGCCGGTTCGACCGTCAGCAGCAGGGCGTCCTGGTCGCAATCGGTTCGGATTTCGGTGACTTTTTGAACCTGACCCGACGTGTCGCCCTTGCGCCAGAGTGTTTGGCGTGAGCGCGACCAATAATGCGCCACGCCGGTCTCAAGGGTAAGCCGCAAGGCTTCCGCGTTCATATAGGCGAGCATGAGGATGTGCCCGTCGCTCGCGTCCTTCGTCACGCAGGCGATCAGCCCATTGGCATCGAAGCGCGGTGTGAACGCGATTCCTTCTTCCAATTGGCTTCTCCCGGTCTGGCTCGCGCCGGGGCCGGGCGATGGAGAGGGCAAGGATGTCAAATCGAATTTCCCGCGCCGTGTTACGCTACCAAGTCAACAACTCCCGGGCAGGGCCCGGCCCGGGAATCTCGTGCTTACCCCGGCAAGGACGTGAAGTGCTCACTTGCCGCCGCGTACCATTGTCACGAACCGGATTTGCTCGGCGGGATCGTCGCGAAAGATGCCGGTGAATTGCGTCGTGACGGTTTCCGCGCCGTGTTTGCGAACGCCGCGCATGGACATGCACAGATGATGGGCTTCGAGCATGACGGCGCAGCCGCGCGGGCGCAGATGCCCCTCGATCGCACCGACGATCTGGGCGGTCAACGCTTCCTGCGTTTGCAGGCGTTTGGCGTAGACATCGACGATCCGAGCCAATTTGGAAAGCCCGGCCACGCGGGCCTCGGATGGATAATAGGCGACATGTGCCATGCCGAAAAAGGGCACCATGTGATGCTCGCAGTGCGACGAAAACGGAATCTCGCGGACGAGGACCATATCATCATAGCCGTGAACTTCCTCAAAGACGCGGTCGAGAACGCCCGTCGCGTCTTGCTGGTATCCGGAAAAGAACTCTTCATAGGCCTTGACGACCCGTTTGGGCGTGTCGCGGAGACCCTCGCGCGAGGGATCGTCGCCGGTCCAGCGCAAAAGAACCCGCACGGCCGCCTCGGCCTCCTCGCGCGTCGGGCGCGCGAGCGGTGAAATGTTGCGTTGTGGCTGTGGACGTTCAAGCAAGGACTTAACCACGGCATCCATGTGGCGCCTCCATAAAAGTTCGAATGAGCGTCCTTGGCCTTGCTCCCCATGATAAAGAGCACCGGACGGACGGTTGTCCGGAGAGTTTCGCCTGGGATTTGCCAGATCTCGTGCGCCAAACCCCGCTTTCCTATATAGTATGCGGGGGGCGCCGTCACCTGGACCTCTATGTCAAGCGAAGCCAATTTTTTCGATATATATAACCACCGGATCCTGGATCTGGCCGGTAATATTCCGCGCCAGGGACGGCTCGCGGCGCCCGGCGCCACGGCAACGGCCCATTCGAAGCTGTGCGGTTCGACGGTCGTCGTCGATCTTGCCATGGCGGGTGGCCAAGTGGTCGATTTCGCGCATGACGTCAAGGCGTGCGCGCTAGGTCAGGCCGCAGCCTCGATCATGGCCCGTCACGTGATCGGCGCGACCGGACCGGAACTGCGCGCGCTCCGCGATCAGGTGCGCGCCATGCTCAAGGAAAATGGACCGCCGCCACAAGGCAAATGGGCCGATGCCGCCATCCTCGAGCCCGTCCGCGATTTCAAGGCCCGGCACGCCTCGACCCTGCTCACCTTCGATGCGACGGTCGATTGCGTCAACCAGATAGAAGCGCGCGCCCGCGGGCGAACACCTCCGGCCGGGTCCGCACCGTGACTTGATCAGAACCCATTCCAGTTGAAGGTATAGGCAACAACGACGCCGGCGGTGAGGTCGTTCAGCGAACCGAGCCGGTTGGGAATCGGGCTACCCCCAGCGCTATCGACGTAGCGATTGACGCCGCCAAAAGCCGTCGCGCTCCACGCCGGCGTGAAATCATATTTGATGGCGCCGAGCCCGCCAACCGAAGTCAGACCTCCATGGGCTTGATAGGGAAATACGTTGCCGTTCAAGAACGCTTCCGCCGGCGTGACCGAGAAGTAAGCATTCGTGAACTGATTATCCCCGAATCGGAAGCGCGGGCCAGCCGAAAATGTCCAGGGACCATATCTCTCGACGACATCCAATTCGATGTTGGCATCGAAGCCGTGGGCGCCGCTGACCCCCCCTCGCGCCTCCAAGCGGGCGCGGATGAAGTCGGTAGGCCAGAGTTCCAGAAAGCCGCCGAGTTCGGCCGTGAAGCCTATGTTATGCAGGCCGAAGAAGTTTCTGTTGTTGCCGATGCTTCCAAAGCCGCCGCTGAGGGTGCGTTCGGAGATAAAGCGCGCGACCGGACCAGCCTTGATCCAAGGGAGATCCAGAAGCGCGATGCTAAGTCCATCGTCCGGCGAAACAAAGGGTTCAGGCTCGCCAGGACGGCGGTAGGAAATATAGCCGGTCGGCCAAATCGAGACGCTGCGCGCTCCCGGGAAAGACGTGAAAACTTCGGGGCCGACCCCCAAGGTAATCGTCCAGCCCTCGACCGGGGCAGGAGCTGGAGGCGTCAGATCGGCCGCGCCGGCGGCCGAAGCGGCGATCGCGAAGAGGCCCGCGAGAGAAAAGCGTTGCGCAAATGACAAGGTAGCCACCCAATCTTGAGCCAATCGAAACTTAGGGAATTATGAGCTGTCGTTTGAAGGCGCGCCAGTGTATTTCTGCCACAGTCGGCAACTGATTATGGACCGTCCGGCGGCAAGCCAGATGCAAGTTTTGTTTACGATCGGCCGTTTCAGCGCACGACTTGTGATACGCGCCTATCAGCTCACCCTGTCCGCGATCGCCGGGAGCCATTGCCGGCACCTGCCAACCTGCTCGGCCTATCTAGACGAGGCGATCGCGCGGCATGGGCTTTGGGCGGGGGGAGCGATGGGCATCGCCCGGCTTCTCCGCTGCCATCCTTGGGGCACCGCCGGGTTCGATCCGGTGCCGAAAACCCTGCCAACCCATGCGCGGTGGTGGCGCCCGTGGAGCTATGCCGCGCGCGTCGACAAGGGACAGGGCGAGGAATAAAGTCTATCCCGCCGATCCCTTGTGCAAGAGGGTCAGCGCCACGGCGCACGCATTCGAGACATTGAGGCTCTTGATCGCGCCCGGCATGTCGAGGCGCACGAGGAGATCGCAATTTTCCCGGCTGAGACGCCGCAGCCCCTTACCTTCGCCGCCGAGCACGAGCGCGATCGGGCGCCGCAAGGGCGCCGTTGCCAAAGTCGTTTCCGCTTCCGAATCGAGGCCGAGGCGCAGATAGCCGCTTTCCCCCAACCGCTTTAGCGCGCGCGAGAGATTGACTACGTGGACAATCGCGACATGTTCGAGACCACCAGACGCCACCTTGGCCACCACGCCTGCCACTTCCGGCGCGTGGCGGGTCGTCACCACCACGGCATCGACGCCGAAAGCCGCGGCGGTGCGCAGGATGGCGCCGGCGTTATGCGGATCGGTGATCTGATCGAGCACGAGTACGATGCCGCTTCGCGATACAATGTCCGAAAGGTCGAGGGGCTCCGGCGGCAGGGCTTCGACCATGACGCCTTGATGCACGGCGCCAGCGCCAAGACGCCGCGCAATCTCCTCTGCCGTGACGATATGGGGGCGAAGGCCAGCCCCCGCGATTTCGCCTTCGAGCCGCCGGGCGACGGCTTCCGTGGTATAAACATCGAGGATTTTTCGCCGCTTGCCGCGCAACGCCTCGCGCACCGCGTGAAAGCCATAAAGAACAGCAACGCCACTGGCCGCACGCCGGAACATCGGCGCCTTGGCCCGCGCGAGGCTTTGCCCGCTGGTCCCCGCGCCGGCCGGACGAAGCTCCGGGCGCCAGTCTTCGTCAGGAGCGGTTTGGCGGGGAGGCGGCTCCGGCACTTTGTGATGCTTGCCGGATGCGCCGGTCCTCGCCCTTGAAAGTTTCGATTTGTCGCGCGTCAAATCGCGGGTCCAGAACGTTGGAGGATGAGCTTCGTTCCTGTCACGGCAACTCTCGGCGCGCAACG
This sequence comes from Methylocella sp., assembly GCA_036513565.1. Lineage (GTDB taxonomy): Bacteria > Pseudomonadota > Alphaproteobacteria > Rhizobiales > Beijerinckiaceae > Methylocapsa. The sequence goes on from DATBYR010000054.1 coordinate 7,019, forward strand.
CAAAGCATCGATGGGGCGGGGGTTTCCGGCGATGATTTCGGGTTGACAGCGGCAAGCCCGGTTCGCATAAGCGCGTGCGCCCGCGTCGTTAGGGTGTTGGGGGGAGTGTCCCGAGCGGCAAAGGGGGCGGACTGTAAATCCGCTGGCTAAGCCTTCGTAGGTTCGAGTCCTACCTCCCCCACCAGTCCTCAGCCGTGTTAGGGTTCAGGCATTAGCATCAAGAGCCTACCGAGTTCTTCGGCAATATAAACAAACCTCTTCGATCTTGCTCGTCCAACAATCGCCAAACATGTCGATCGCATTCTGGTGCGTGGGAGATCGCCGCTCGAACCTATTTTCCAGCATCTCCGGTTCCCCGATTATTATGGTATCCCGTGATGTTGGTGGCAGTGCGACGAAATCGCCCCCCGGCGCCGATTGCGCGTGTCGTCTTCTTCTCACCCTCAGCTCCGTCTCGACAGAGACGGTGGTTGTACCGTGAGGCGATTATCCATTAGAGCCCGGGCGAGCTCGGCGGTGCGACCCTCGAGGTCGTTCGCGAGCTGCAGGTTTAGGCTCTTCTCGCGCGCCAGAGCAAGCTCCGCTTGTTCGCGCTGGCAGCCCTGCTCGGCGAGAGCCTGGGCGAGGTCGCTTGCCTCGCGAGCTCGCGCATTCAATTCCAGGGAAATCTGTTCGTTTGCTTGCAAGGCCCCCGCGAGCTCGGCTCTAGCGTCATCGTGCTGGCGCCGCAGGTCCTGGCTTCGGATCTCGTCCTCGAGCACCGTGCGGCCGAACATCCTGCTCACACGATTGAAGGCGTCCCGGGTTTTGTCCAATTTTTTCAGCGGTGACGTCGACTGCGGCGCACGCGCGAGTTTGAGCATCGCGCGATAGGCGGACATCGTCCACTCGTGAATATCGGGGTGGGCCGCGAGTTCTGGCGCGCTAACCCTATGGTGGACCAAGTCATAGCCGATGAAGTTTTCAATTTCATGCGCGGTGGCGTCGGAAAGGCGCGGCCAAGGAAGGCCGAGTTCCGTCGTCGTTTTTTCGGCTACGCTGCGCCAATCCCACAGAAGCTGATCCCAGGTGAAGATAGAACGGGGAAGCGCGCGGCTCGCGATTTCGGCGTCGATAATGTGCCGCAACCAAAGCAACGCCCCCGTGGGGAGTGAGAAACCGTACCGCTTCCGCAGGGAAAATGCGACTTCGAGCGGCGAGCGAACCGGGATGACGACACGCGCCCGAGCTTTAATGCCAGCCAGAACCGCGAGCCAGAAGGGCGCGAAACGACAGACCCTGGGATCCTTAAGGACAGCGAGCGGCTCGCCGTCGAATTCCTCTTCGAATAATTGCTTGGCGCGTTTCTGAAAGGCGGGGCAGTCGGCGATTGGTACCAGGCAGGATTGAATTGCCGCCAATCGGTCCAGGATGACCCAGCCGACGCCAGCAGCTCATCGTGAAAAGTCATCAAAGCTTGCGACTCGAAATAGCCGCGTTCGTTTCCGCCTTCAGCGGGCATCAAGGTTTTCGGTTGCGCGCCGCCGAGCTTCACCAAAAAACCCGCTGCCGCGCTTGTTCCGCTCCGGTGCATTCCGAGAACGAGGATGACATTTCTCATTTTTAATGCCTCCATGTGCGTTCGGATGCCGTTGCGATTTGGCCTGGATGGGGCGGAATGTCCAAAGGTGCGAATTAGGGCGATAATCCCGGATCTGACTTCGGGTGGCGATCATGCCACTTTCCTTCGCTCGCTGGAAGGACCGTCATGCCATGTAGACAGTCTCAAGCCAATCCATCGCCTCGCAATCGCCCGATTCGAGCGGATGTTCCCGGCTGAAGGCGCCTGTTGCGCATGTCGTGTTGGCCGCCGCTGGCCAGAGGGTGTCCGCGCGCGCCGAAACGAGCGCCGATCCCCGGTGCGCGTGAGAAAAATCTTTATTTTCCAATCAGTTAAGTTGGTGGGCGCGACAGGGATCGAACCTGTGACCCCTCCCGTGTGAAGGGAGTGCTCTCCCGCTGAGCTACGCGCCCTGCCACGCGTGCCGGCCCACGCGACCGCCCTTTATGAAAGCAAGCCATTCCAAGTCAAGCCGGATTCGTCTCCTATGCCATGCCCAGCGCTGCGACCGCGCCCCATAATTCGTCGTAATGGCCGATCACCCGGTCCGGCTTGAAACTGTCGACGGGGTCGCTCGTATAGCCGAAATTGACCGCTACGACAGGGATCCCGGCATTGCGCGCGGTATCGATATCCATTTTGGAATCGCCGACCATCACGGCACGGCCGCGATCGCCGCCCGCCCGTGCGATGGTTTGTAACAATGCCTCGCCATCGGGCTTGCTGACCGCAAACGTATCCTTGCCGCAGATTGCCCGGAAACGGCCGGCGACGCCGAGCGCGGACAACAGCAGAATGGATGAATATTCGACCTTGTTGGTGCAGACGGCAAAGGCAAACCCCGCCGCCTCGAAGCGGTCGAGCGCTCGGGCGACGCCCGGAAACAAGACCGTCTCGTCCGAGACATGGGCCTCGTAATACGCCAGGAAATCGGCAAGCATCTCGTCGACTCGGGATTCGCTCGCTTTTATGCCATGGGCCGAGAGTCCGCGTTGGATCAAGGCTCTGGCGCCGCCTCCGACCATCGCGCGGGCATCCGCCAGCGCGATTTTGGCCAAGCCTTCGCGGGCGAGAATGATATTCAAGGTCGCGACAAGGTCACCCGCTGTGTCGGCGAGCGTGCCGTCGAGATCGAATACGAGCAGGGGCGCGCTTGGGTTCTGCTGCATTGCGCAGGGCTTAGGATGCAAACGCGGAACGGTCAAGATCGCGGGTCTGGTCGCGGCGCCGCCCGAACCGGCTTTCCGGAGGTTTCCTCAGCTCATTCAATCCCGGCGCTCGCATGGAACCGTAAACGCATAATTAAGGATAAATTCGTTATCCTGAACCAGCTTGGATTTGCGTTTTGGGAGCTGGCATCATGGGATGTTCGCAGGTTTTCTCGCACCGCAAGGTGATCGTGGCGATGGCCGTGCTCTCGCTGGCGCAGGGCGCCTTGGCCGCCAACTATGAATTTCTCGCGGCGCCGGAAACCGATCTCAACCGGGTCTATCGCCTCGACCGGGCAACGGGCGAGATCGGCGCCTGCCAATATGGCTTAAAGGAAGCCTCGGTCGGCGTCACGCTCTGTTATGGTTCGGGCGAAGGCGCGGGTCCGCAGGCGCCAAGCGAATATTCCCTCGTCGCCTCCCGCCATGAGCGCGAAGGCGGCATCTTCAGGATCGATCTGCGCACCGGCCTAATGTCGATCTGCTATGTCTTGAACGATGCCGTCGTCTGCACGCCACAGGCGAGGTAGGCCGCGGGCGAAAGAAAAACCAGGACAAACCTGTCCAGATCGTGCTAGCGGGCAGCTACGTCCGCGCCTGGGGAGTACTGGGTGCCTGCCACCCGCCTCGCCAAGATCGCCTGCGTCGCCGCCATCGCGTTCTACGTGGCGCTGGTCGCGTTGGGCAATATATCGGACTACTGGACGAACTTCGCCTTTGTCACAGAGGTACTCGACATGGACGCGGTCCCCGCCGCGTCCCGCGTCCGTTGGCGCGCGGTAACGTCGCCCGTCCTCCACCATGCCGGCTATATCCTGATCATCGCCACGGAGATCGTCACTACGGTGCTTTGCGCGCTCGGCGCGATAGCGATGGCCCGGCAGGTGCGAGCCAAGGCGCAGCCGTTCCAGGCGGCCAAGAGCAAGGCGGTGGCTGGGCTAACGCTCGGGTTTCTTCTCTACGAAGGCGGCTTCGTGGCCGTTGGCGGCGAATGGTTCGGCATGTGGCAGGCCCGGGATTTAGATGCCGTGCAGAGCGCCTTCCGCGTTCTTATGACGATGCTCGGCGTGCTGATTTTCGTCTCGCCCACGGACGAGGATCTGGGGTGAGGCGGGACAGGATGGGGATTCGAACGAGCGCGCGCTGCGGTGGTCTGAACCACGTAGCCGGCAATGACCGGCGCCAGACACTGGCGATACTACTGGGCGGGGGCCTCGCCGGGGCCGCCCTCGGCGCGTCGCGCCAGGCCTGGGCAGGCGCGACGCAGATGGCGCCCCTTCCCGCCGACGAGCACTTCATGCGGATGGAGATCGCCGAGGCCGCGCGAGCGGACTTTCCGTTCGGCACGGTCATCGTTCGCGACGGCGAGGTGCTGTCGACCGGCCGCAATCTGGGCAAACCACCAACGATCCGACGGCGCACGGCGAAATGGTTGCGATCCGCCGCTTCGTCACGGTGCGGCCCGCCGCCGAGCTCCAGGGCACAACCCTCTACACCTCGGGCGAACCTTGTCCCATGTGCATGAGCGCAATTGTTTGGTGTGTGGCATCGGCCGGGTGGTCTTCGCTGCCTCGATCGACGAACTCGCAACTAAGATCGGTCAGATCATGCTGGCCAGCCGCCAGGTGGCGGACGCAGCCCCTTCGCCACCATCGCGATCACTGGCGGGGTGCTGTCCGCCGAGGGGAAACTATCGGCTTGAGTTACCCACATGGATCATGTACATTCGCCAAGCCTCGATTCAATTGGGGCTGGCGCGCCCGCAGACGAAATCGAAATTACCCCCGCGATGATTGACGAGGGGGTTCTGTTGTTGTTGAACTATGATCCGAATTTTGACAATGAGCGCGATATCGTTGAGATGATCATACGTATTGGAATTATGGGTAATCGTAATGGCCCAGAAAGCTGCCTGTGACTTCTTTTTGCGTATGATCCATGCTGACACAGCATAATTGCACCATTGGCAGGAAAGCTATTTTTCTAGAGATATCCATATGCTCTTTCATTAGTTCATACATAGTAAATTCATCTACTTCCTTTGCGATTTCGTCTGTTTCAAAAGTTATATTTACACTAGCGTGAGCAAATACATTTCGTATTACTTTGATTCGATGAAATTCAGAGGCTTGAGGAGGCATGACTACACCGAAAGCTTGTGCAATCAATATTTTCGAATGAAAGTCTGCCATTGGCCCGCGATTGTTAAATAGCTGGCCGATAAGTTCCGGACCTTGGTATCGCAGTCGGCTAATGATTGCTCTTTCGAGAAAGGATTCAGCGATCGCAGATCCCACAATCGCAACAACGCGATCAGGCTCGTCACGTAGTCCTTCGAGGATAGATTTGACTTCCTGCGGCGCAGGGAATTTCCTACTCAGCGCACGAAGCGCATCTCTTTTGGACATATGGCGAATCTCACGATGTCACCTAAAAAGCCGGACATCATTTATAGCGAAGAGGAAACCGTAGCGCGCGCCGAAGCCGCGTTAAAGCGCATGCTCGCCACGCCGCACAAGACGCATGCGGAAATGCAACTTGGGCGCTCGAAACGAGTTGCAGAATCAAAAAATATGGATTCTACTGCCGTCAAGAAAAAAAGTGGCCGCCGTCCGTCATCAAAGCACGGCTAAGTTAGCTGCACTTCTTTGGGAGTGGCTTGGGCGTGGAGCGCTTGTGTGGAGACACGGTAACGCTCTTCGGCCCAGGTTTCCCGCCTTCCCGTTTGGGAACGCATTTCACCTTGGTATCAGCCATTTCACTCACCTCCTTTCCGGAGCTGCTTGCCCCGTGCCACAGGCAGCAGTAATCCGGCCGAGGAAAGTAGACGGCGGCCGAGGGGACTGAAATCTGATTCTCGACCTAGAGTCGAGTAATTTCGCGCCTCCGCCAGCGCAAAAATCGCTTGGCTTCTTGCTTTCGCGTCTTCGGCTTAGTGAGGCTGACGATACGTGAGACGCTTGCCCTCTGTGCCCTTGAGGACCGCCGCCGCACGTTCCCCGTCTGTCATCTTGCGGGTGTTCCATTTTGAAATCCCATTCCGCAAGATAGCGCGGCAAATGGGCTTCGCTGATGAATGATGCGTGCCGAAAACCGCGCGCTTCATAAGGCTGAAACGGCACTCGGCGGTGTTGACGTGCACGAAACCGCCAAGGCGTACATATTCATCGCTCGCATGGCATACTGTTCCATGGTTTGCGAATTCCTTGCCGACCTTTTCGTAAGACGCTAGTTCGTCGGTCATTAGATGCGATTTGCGGCTAACCCGTCGTTACAATCTTTTCGCGAAGTGTCTTAGCCTTGACATTAGCGACGTGAAATGATCGGCTTTCACCGTCGCGGTCAACCAATGTCATGACCGCGTGTTTTTTCGGCTCTTTCTTCGCATAAATGCGGTTCTTGGCTTTGCCGCCGAAAAAAGTTTCATCGGCTTCAACAACGTTGCTTTGGCCACCGATCGGCAACGGATTAACCGGCGTCATCCCTTCGCGAATGCGATGGCACATGAACCAAGCGGATTCATAGGACAACCCAAGCATGCGGGAGAGCTGCAATGCGCTCATGCCCTTCTTGCTCGCGGCCATCAAATAAGTGGCCAAAAGCCATTTGCGTAATGGGATATGGCTTCTCTCGAAGATCGAGCCGGTGCGAACCGTGAACTTGTCGCGGCAATCGTTGCAAAGGAACATGCCAGCTTGAGTTTTGCCCGCCATCTTATGAACGTTCAACGAGCCGCAATGCGGGCAATTCGCACCATCCGGCCAACGGTCGGCTTCCATATGGGCAGTGGCCTTGGCTTCGTCGGTAAAGATCGGGTTGGCGAGGTCGCATGTCATGGGGAAATCTCCTATGACCGTGATAGTACATGACTTATTTGGCTAAGTCAAGCCGATAGTCGCCCGCCGAGGCGCTGGCCATGTTTCCTAAGTGAACGCGCAACAAGTGATCCGGCGACACGTGATCCAGCAAGATGAGCCGCGCCGCGGGCGTCTTCAGGATCGATCCGCGCAACGGCATGATTTGCTATTGTGCGACGCGCCACTATTACGTTCGTGGCGCGCCCGTAAATTATTCGCCAAATTTTCCGAAGCGCAACGCTGCCATGGCTTGGTCAGCCTTTGGAACTTGGACAGTGCTGATTACAGGCGCGCTCGAACTTATCGCAACCAGCATTGCACTCTGACTTGCCACAATTAACTATGCACTGCTGCTGTTCCTCGGGATCCGCGCATTGCGTTCTACAGGCATTTGCATTCGTCCGGCAATTCGTCTCGCAGTCATCGGCTAGCCTCAACTTGTACTCTCCCGTGCGGGAGAAATCGCCCGCTGGGGATGGAGCGCCGCCTGCCATCATGAGCGCTCCGAAAATGCAGGTGGTCAGCAGAAAAGTCTTCATGGACGCCTTCCAGCGCAGAGTTCTCGAATGGATACGACCCGCGCTCGAATTTAGAATGTTTCGACCAGTTTTTTCCTATCATATCGGCCGGCCGGAGGGAATGACCGTTACCTCTCGAAATTTCGCTAACCGGCTCCGATTTCATGCCGGGGCGCGACGCCAATCACGTGCCCGTCTGCCGCAAAGCAAAAGCCGCCGCGAAAGGCGCGCCGGCGATCGCGATCAGGGTCAGGGCGCAAAGGATCAGAAACGGGGTTGCGAAGGGGACCATCGAACCCGCCCCCGCTCCCGCCGCCGCGACGCCGAAAATCAGAACCGGCACGCAAAGCGGCAAAATCATAACCGCGAACAATAGTCCACCGCGCCGCAGGCTGACCGTCAACGCCGCGCCGATTGCGCCGATCAAGGTCAGGGCGGGGGTGCCCGCAACGAGCGAAAGCGTGACGCTCCAAAGCTGGTTCGTTGGCAGGCCGAGCATGAGGCCAAAAAAGGGCGCGGCGAGGGCAAGCGGCAGACCGGTCAGGATCCAGTGGGCAAGACATTTCACGAGAACGATCAATTCCAGCGGCGTGCCGCTGGTCAAAAGGAGATCGAGAGAACCATCCTCGTGATCGGCCTGAAACAGCCTGTCGAGCCCAAGCAAGGTCGCGAGCAGGCCGGAGATCCAAAGAATTGCGGGAGCGATCTTGCCGAGAAGAGCGAGATCGGGGCCGACCGCGAAAGCGCTCAAGGTGACGAGGATAAGAAAAAAAACCACGCCGAGGCTGGTGCCGCCGCCGATCCGCCGTCCGGCCCGCATATCGCGAACGAACAGCGCATAAAGACTCGATCCCAGCGCGGGGCTTGTTGACGCGTCCTGCGCATTTTTCATGCGAACGCCCCAAGCCGCAGTTCCTGGCCCGGGAGACCGAGCTTGGCATGGGTGGCGGCGACAATCATGCCGCCTTGCGCCAAATGGGCCGCCATGATTTCCGCCATGCGCGCCTCTGAGGCGGCGTCGAGGGCAGCCGAGGGTTCGTCCAGAAGCCACACCGGGCGCCTCACGGCAAGGAGTTTGGCGAGCGCGGCGCGCCGTTTTTGTCCGGCCGAGAGATAGGTCACCGGAAGATTTGCGGCATGCGAAAGGCCAAACTCGGCGAGTGCGGTTTCGACCGGCATGCCGCCATGTCCGGCATCGAGCATCGCGGCAAGGAACTCCAAATTCTCGGCGGCGGTGAGAGGGCCTTTGAGGGCATCGGCGTGGCCGATGTAATGGGCCTGTTCGGCGAGCGTCTCGCCGGATAAGGCAGTGCAGGAGATCGTGCCACCACGGAGCGGCAACAGCCCGGCGAGAGCACGCAAAAGAGTCGATTTTCCGGCGCCGTTAGGCCCCGTGACGGTCAGGCCCCTGCCCGCATCGAGCCCGAACGACAGATTTGAAAAGACGATCCGGCCTCCGCGTTCGACGGTTAGCCTTGAGGCAGAAAGCCGCATGATGATCAAACCGCAAGCGGGCCAAGCCGCCGAAATAACGCTTTCATCTATCATCCGAGTAGCTCGCGCCGGAAAAATTATTTATAACCGGCGCGGCCTCCCATTTTTCAGATCAGCTTTCCTGGGAAAATTCCGATGACCTCGCTCGACAGTTTCAAATGCCGCAAGAAGCTCACGGTGGGCAGCAAGACCTACCATTATTTTTCGTTCAAGGCGGCGGAGAAACATGGGCTTCCGGATGTGTCGGAACTGCCGTTTTCGATGAAGATCTTGCTCGAGAACCTGCTCCGCTTCGAGGATGGCCGCTCGGTCACGAGGCAAGACATCGAGGGCATCGCCGCCTGGTCGAGCAATAAGGGCAAGACCGAACGCGAGATCGCATTTCGTCCGGCGCGGGTTCTGATGCAGGATTTCACCGGCGTCCCCGCCGTCGTCGATTTGGCCGCGATGCGCGACGCCATGACGCGGCTAGGCGGCGATCCGCAAAAGATCAATCCGCTCGTCCCAGTCGATCTCGTCATCGATCATTCCGTCATCGTGGATGCGTTCGCCACCAGCAAGGCTTTCAAGACCAATGTCGAACTCGAATATGGCCGCAATGGCGAGCGCTATCGTTTCTTGAAATGGGGCCAGGGCTCGTTCGACAATTTCCGGGTCGTGCCGCCGGGCACCGGGATTTGCCACCAGGTCAATCTCGAATATCTCGCCCAGACGGTCTGGACGGCCAAGGAGAAATACGGGGCGCGCGGCAAGACGACGGCCGTCGAGGTCGCCTACCCCGATACGCTCGTCGGCACCGATTCGCACACGACCATGGTGAATGGGCTCTCCGTGTTGGGCTGGGGCGTCGGCGGCATCGAGGCCGAAGCGTGCATGCTCGGTCAGCCGCTTTCCATGCTGTTGCCGGAGGTGATTGGCTTCCGGCTGACCGGCGCGCTTGCCGCCGGG
>DATBYR010000055.1:0-5045 GCA_036513565.1 Methylocella sp.
CCGGCGTTGTTTCCGCCCAGGGCCCGATTGACCGGCTTATCGACAAAGCCTTGGCGGCGGGCTGGCCCTTGGCGCGGATCGACTCGGTCATGCGCGCGATTTTGCGCGCGGGCGCCTATGAATTGAACGAGCGCGCCGACGTTCCGGCGCGGGTCTCGATCAAGGAATATGTCGATATTGGCGGCGCCTTTTTTGGCCCCGAGGAAGCCGGAATGATCAATGCGGTGCTGGACGCCCTGGCGCGCCAGTGCCGTGCGGCGGAATTCGAGCCGCGCGGGTAAAATGCAAATCGATGTCGCGTCCTTCCGAAGACGAATTGATCGCGACCTACTTCGCGCCGCTCGCGGGGCCGGGGGCCTTTGGTCTGCGCGACGATGCCGCGATTCTCGCCCAAAAACCGGGCCATGATATCGTCGCGACCAAGGATATGTCGATCGCCGGAGTGCACTTCTTTACGGACGATCCGCCCGGAGCGGTCGCCCGCAAGGCCTTGCGGGTGAACCTCTCCGATCTTGCCGCCAAGGGCGCGGAGCCTTCCGGTTTTCTCCTCGGGCTTGCGTTGCCGGAAGATTGGACGGCGCATTGGCTCGCGGGTTTCGCGCAAGGGCTCGGCGAGGATGCCGCGGCCTACAAATGTCCGCTCTTGGGCGGCGACACCGTGAAGAGTCCAGGGCCGCTCATCGTCTCGATCACCGCTTTCGGCACCGTCCCGGCGCAAAAAATGATCTTGCGCGCGGGCGTCGCGGCGGGCGACCGCATTTATGTGACGGGGACAATTGGGGACGCGGCCTTGGGCTTGAAATTTCGCCTCGACGTAGCGCAAGACGCGAAGTGGACCCATTGCGTCAAGCAAGTGGATGCCGCCTATCTCGCCGGCCGCTACCTTTTACCACGCCCGCGTCTTTGCCTGCGTGAGGCGCTGCGCGCCCACGCGCACGCGGCCATCGACATTTCGGACGGATTCGCGGGGGACTTTCCCAAAATGTTGGGCCTGACCGGAATGACCGCCGAGGTGATGACAGCCGATGTACCGCTCTCGGAAGCCGCGCGGAACATTTTGCGCGAAGCCCCGTCGCTCCTCGAAACGATTCTTACCGGCGGCGACGACTATGAGATTCTTTGCGCCGTGCCGCCTTCCCACAGCGCCGCCTTCGAAGCTCGCGCGGACGCCGCCGGAATCTTGGTGCATCCGGTTGCCACGGCCAGGCCAGGGAACGCGCCGCCGGTGTTCAAGGATACAAAGGGGCGGAGTTTGGTCTTCGCGCGGCCTTCCTTCCAGCATTTTTAGTGGGGATACAGCGCGCATGAGTGAAAGGCCGTGCCTTCCGGCGTCAGGCGCAAGGAGCGTGTCGTGCGCTCGATGAGGCGCGTGTTAAGCGCGGCTTCCAGATCCTGAACGCGCATGGAGACAGTCGATTTCGGCGCGCCAACAGACCGCGCCGCGCCCGAGAAGTTCTGGGCGCGGACCACGGCAATGAAATCACGCAACGCGTTAAGGTCGAACATGATTGGCCCGTTTTTTGGACAGTATAGCCAAAAATGACAAGCTAGTGAAAACTCGGCTTCATGGAGATGGCGCTACCCGTGCATCGTCACGACCAAGGCGCGCGAATCCTTGAAGCAAGGCAAGTAGGAGCAACAGCTATCACAACCACAACTAAATATACGCCGCTGCGGCCTGATAATGCGGCCCTGATTATGATCCATCACCAGGTCGGTTTCATGCTCGACTGCCAGACCCCGCCGGCCGACCGGCTGCGCACCAACCCCAGCGGTCTTGCCACGATGCCGCGGCCGGGGAGATTGACCCGATCCGTTAATTAATGCTGTGTAGGTTTGATAGATAGCCCGCTTCACCTAGGAACCTGTTTCACGCCGCTCCCTCATCCGGAGTATGCACTCTCCGCCCTCATGCTGAGGAGCACGCGAAGCCTGCGTCTCGAAGGATGAGGCTGCACCATTGCCGGACCGCTTTCGCGCTTCGAAACGGCGCTTTGGCCTCCCAGCATGAGGGCTTTAGGTTCTGCGCGGGATTTTAACACAGGTTTTAAGCGATCGACGAACATAAGCACATGGACTCTGAGCGCTATAACGCCCGCGTAGCGGAACCCAAATGGCAAAGGATTTGGGAGGAGAGGGAAATCTTCCGTACACGGAACGATGACCCGCGCGAAAAATATTACGTCCTGGAGATGTTCCCCTATCCTTCGGGACGCATCCACATGGGCCATGTCCGCAATTATACGATGGGCGACGTGATCGCCCGCTACAAGCGCGCGCGCGACTTCAACGTGCTGCATCCGATGGGCTGGGATGCGTTCGGCATGCCGGCCGAGAACGCCGCCTGGCACAATAAGACCCATCCGGCGGACTGGACCTATGCCAATATTGCTTCCATGCGGGGTCAGTTGAAGGCGATGGGCCTTTCGCTCGATTGGTCGCGCGAGATCGCGACGTGCGACCCTGCCTACTACCAGCATCAACAAAAGATGTTTTTGGATTTCTTGCAAGCTGGTCTCGTCGTCCGCAAAAAATCCAAGGTCAATTGGGACCCGCTCGATCTTACCGTACTTGCCAATGAGCAAGTGATCGACGGGCGCGGCTGGCGCTCCGGCGCGCTTGTCGAGCAGCGCGAGCTGACCCAGTGGTTTTTCAAGATCACCGATTTCGCCGAGGATCTTTTGGCCTCCCTCGACAATCTTCCCCGCTGGCCGGAAAAAGTCCGGCTTATGCAGGCGAATTGGATCGGCCGCTCGAAAGGTCTCGCTTTGCGCTTCGAGCTGGAGCCGGTGCCACAAGTTGCCGCGCGCGAGATCGAAGTCTATACGACAAGGGCCGACACGCTATTCGGCGCCAAGTTTCTTGCGATCGCCGCCGATCATCCCTTGGCGGCGGAGGCCGCGCGGAAAGACAAGGCTTTGGCGGGATTTATCGCTGAGTGCCATCGTGGCGGCACCTCTGCGGCGGCGATCGAAATGGCGGAAAAGAAAGGCTACGATACGAGGCTCAAGGCGCGCCATCCATTCGACCCGGAATGGCGTCTGCCGGTCTACGTCGCCAATTTTGTTGTGATGGACTATGGCACCGGCGCGATTTTCGGCTGCCCGGCGCACGATCAGCGCGACCTCGATTTCGTCAACAAATATGGCCTTGGGAATACGCCGGTCGTCTGTCCGCCGGGCGGGAACCCGGAAACGTTCAAGATTACGGCCACCGCCTATGAAGGCGATGGCGTGCTGATTAATTCGCGCTTTCTCGATGGGATGACGACCCAAGCGGCGAAAGAAGAAGTGGCCCGGCGCCTCGAGGCAAAACTCCTCGGCAACCGGCCGCAGGCCAGACGCGAAGTTCACTACCGGCTGCGCGATTGGGGGATTTCGCGCCAGCGCTATTGGGGCTGCCCGATCCCGGTGATCCATTGCGAGGCCTGCGGCGCGGTGCCGGTTCCCGCGCGCGACTTGCCGGTCGAATTGCCCCGCGATATGAGCTTCGACGAGCCCGGCAATCCGCTCGACCGGCATCCTACCTGGAAACATGTTACGTGTCCCGCATGCGGCACCCCGGCGCTTCGCGAGACGGATACGATGGATACGTTTGTCGATTCCTCCTGGTACTTTGCAAGGTTCACCGATCCGTGGAACGAGGCAGCGCCGACGACGGCCGAATGGATGGAAAAGTGGCTGCCCGTCGATCAATATATCGGCGGCATCGAACATGCGATTTTACACTTGCTCTATGCACGGTTTTTTACCCGCGCGATGCAGGCGACGGGCCACGCCGGCGCCTTAAAAGAACCTTTCGCCGGGCTTTTCACGCAGGGCATGGTTGTCCACGAGACCTATCGTTCGAAGGACGAGTGGCTTAATCCAGCCGACGTCAGGATCGAGGCGCGGCCCGATGGAAGGCGCGCCTTCCACATCGAGAGCGGCGAGGAAGCCGCGATCGGCGCGATCGAGAAAATGTCAAAATCGAAGCGCAACACGGTCGATCCCGACGACATTATCTCGGCCTATGGCGCCGATACCGCGCGCTGGTTCGTGCTTTCGGATTCGCCGCCCGAGCGCGATGTCATCTGGACCGAGGAGGGCGTGCAAAGCGCCGCGAAATTTGTCCAGCGCCTGTGGCGGCTCGTTGGCGAACTCGCGCTGCTCGCCGCGCCCGCCGGCACGCCCCCGCCCGGAGAGGCGTCTCCGGCCGCGATAGAAATCCGCAGGGCGCTCCACATGAGCCTAATAAAACTCTAGGAAGATATTGAGCGGCTGAGGTTCAACCGCGCCGTCGCGCAAGTGCACGATCTGGCAAACAAGCTTTCGGCGGCGATCGGCGCGGTCGAGACCACGAATACCGGGGAGGACATCCGCGCGGCCTTCCGTGAGGCCGCCGAAATCCTAGTACTGATGGTCGCACCGATGATGCCGCATCTTGCCGAGGAATGCTGGACGGCTCTCGGCCATGCGGATTTGGCGGCCGAGACGGCCTGGCCAGTCGCGGACCGGGCTCTTGTTGTCGAGGACACGATTGCGCTGCCGGTCCAGGTCAACGGGCGGAAGCGCGCGGACCTTGTTGTGGCGCGGGACGCCGGCAGGGCGGCGATCGAGGCCGCCGCGATCGCGCTCGAGCCGGTCCGCCGCGCGCTCGACGGCAGGCCCGTGAAAAAGATCATCATCGTTCCGCAAAGGATCGTCAATGTCGTTGGTTGAACGGCCGCATGGCCGGGCGCTCCCGCGCGTATTCGCCGCGCTTCTAATGGGCATCGCGCTCTCCGGCTGCATCCAGCCGTTCTATGGGCCGCTCGGCGCGGGCGGCGATGTCGCCGGCGAATTGCAGGCCATCGCGGTCGAGCCGATCCCCAACCGGCTTGGCCATTATCTCGGCAATGAGCTTGTCTTCGGGTTCAATGGCACCGGATCGCAGGTGCCTCCGAAATACCGGCTTTTTGTGACCGTGACGGAGAATGTGCAGACTCCCTTGATCGATACGGTGAGCGGCTATCCGAGCGCCGCGAACGTCGTGGTGAACGCGGATTACCGGCTGATTCCGGCCGG
>DATBYR010000056.1:0-13542 GCA_036513565.1 Methylocella sp.
GCGCGGCGGCTCTGGCGCCTTGGCAAGCGCTGCAATCTCGCGCGCCCGGTGCTGCGCCTGAAAGAAGTCTAGAACGCTGGTGCCGTCGGCCGGTGAATGATCATCCGAGATCGCGATCGTCTCGACGGCATAATTTCCGTCTCCAAGATACCGGCGCAGAACCCATCGGCCGCCGTTCAATCCTTTGCGATAGCCAAGATGCAACCCGATATCGATCGCGCGCCAATAAGGCTTGCCGGAATGCTTGAGCTTTGCCCGCGCGGCGGGACTGTCCAAACGCTTTTCTCTAACCGTCCTCGGCATGGCGAAAATTCCATTTGGCCAATAAAGGCTAATATAGGGTCATAGAGTTTGGCGCACAAGCATAAAGTCATGGAAAGTCAAGATATGGAATATCAATGAGTTAGTGAAGTACCGTAAAGCCTGGTGAAGAAGTATCTCGCTGTTTCTAGGCGAATGCGGAGCTATGTCCTTGCCGCTGATTCCGAACGGCGGCGGCGGCAAAGCCCGCGGCAATCCGTAATCGCTTACTCACGTTGCAATTCCTCCTGTGTTATCTACTACTGGCGCGGCAATCGCGGGCAAGGAGCGGTTTTGCGTGCCAGCCAATCGTGGAGAAGATAATGCGGCGTGTTGTTTTTACCTTGGCCAGTCTCGCCGTTGGTTGTCTCTTCGTGGCGGGATGCGACAAATGCGGCGACCCCGTCAAATTCAACGTGCCGGGCCTGCCCCACGCCTGCTACGACAGCCCTCGCCAGAAATGAATGCGGCCGCGCGGGAAGGGACGGAGATCCCGCTTGCGGCCCATCGTCCCCGGGCACGGGTAAAAGCGCGACATCCGCTCAGCCGCTATCTAGGCGCTCGCCAACTTGGTGACTTTGCACGGCCTCCCCCGGCGCGGCGCGGACGCCATGGCGGGCATCGATGCGAGCCTCCGCCCATACGACATCATGGGTCGTGAAGGCACGCAGCCATGCCGCGAGCGCAAGAATTTCCCGCCCTAAAAAAGCAAGCGGGGACCACCACGAAACCTCCCAACCCTTGCAAAGCGCAAAGCCCGTCTCGGCGCAGAACCACGAAAGCAAGGTCAACAAGAAGCCGGGCCAGGAAGGATAAGAGACGAGCGGCGCCGCGAGCGCGCCCGCGAAGGCCGCTGGAAGCGGGCTCGCCAGCGGCTCCAGGGGGAAGGTGAAGCGTTCGTTTTTTCTTCGGATCACGCTCCAGCGGAGCTGCCGCTCGTAGATTTGAGTGAAACTTCGCGCGCCGGTTTCTTGAGCGACCGTCCAGTGCGAAAAGACGGTCTTGAGGCCGTGCCGCGCGAGCGCCCTCGACAGCGCGGTATCGTCGGCAAGCGGATCGCTCATGGCGGCGATGCCGCCGGCGCTCGCGAGATCGCTGCGCCGGTAAAGCATTGCCTTGCCGACGCCAAAGCCAAGGCCTAGCGACGATACCGCGAGCAAGAGGCGTGCATGTCCGTTGATCGAAAAAGCTTCGATCCGGCCGGCGAAATTTTCCGCACGAACCGCGACCGGCACCCCGACGACAAGCCCGACACCCTGCGTAAAATTTTTCACGAAGGCGGCCATAGTGCCGGGGTCGAGCGTGATATTCGAATCTTTGGTGAAGACGAGATCATGCCTCGCGGAGGCGAGCGCCGGCGCGAGATTATTAAGTTTTGGGTTGACTGTCGCCGTGCCCACCGAGCGCAGAAAACGGCTCGATACTCCGGGATGGGCGGCGGCGATCCAGCGCGCCGTGTCGAGCGCGGCGGACTCTTGTTCGGCGGCGCCGATCAAGACCTCGTAGGCGGGATAGGCTTGGGCAAACATTGAGGCTTGCGCGGTCGCGAAACCGGGATCGAGCAGTTTTATCGGGATGATCGCCGAGATGGGTGGCAGATCCTTGCGCGTCGCGCGCCGGCGCTGCACCAAAGGCTGGGCCAGCCCCAAACCAAGCGTCACGCAGAAAAACGCTGTCGCCACACTCCACCAGACCGCGCCGGCATAGGAGAAAAGGGAAGCCACGATGATGATCCGCCGAACGGTCAGGCCGGCGCCTTGGCGAAATTCGCCGCCGCCCTGCCCCAATTGACAGTATTCCACCACGCCGCGAGATAATCGGCCCGCTTGTGTTGAAATTTGAGATAATAGGCGTGCTTCCACCCATCGACGCCAAGAACGACGCGCTGAACGCCTTTTTCGAGCGGCGTATCCTGATTGGGAGTCGAGATGACATCGAGCTTGCCGTTCTTATCGACGATGAGCCACGCCCAGCCGAAGCCGAAACGCGCTAGCCCTGCCGCGTTAACTTTCCCGGTCAATTTGGCGGCGGAGCCGAACGGCTCGAGCGCGTCGAACCCATAGCCGAGCGGCGGCACTTGGAAGACGGGTCCGGCCTCCGCGGGCGCGGGCAAAACGAGGGCCGGCCTCGTACCCGCCGCCACCGTGGCGGCGGCGAGCGCCAATTTCAAACCATCGCGCCGTGTGAGCATGGGAGTCTCCTTGGCAAAATCGGCGCCCCCCTGGATGGAAGCATCGTTCGCACGCCCCTTAAGCGGATAATACTGTCGCGACTGGTTGCCGCCTATTTCGGTTGACCGGCAAGGCAATCGCGGCGCACTGTCATGGCCCAAAACACGGATGCGGACAAGTGCCGGAACTGCCCGAAGTCGAAACCGTCCGCCGCGGGCTTGAAGCGGCGATGGTCGGGGCGCGGCTCGCCGCGGTCGAGCAGCGGCGGCCGGATCTGCGGGTTCCGTTTCCGGAGCGTTTCGCCGAACGGCTCACTGGCCAACGCATCCAGGCACTCCGGCGGCGGGCAAAATATCTCATCGCCGATCTTGACGGCGCGGAGGTCCTCGTCATGCACCTTGGCATGTCAGGGTCCTTCCGCATCGAACAAGACCGCGGGCCAATCCCCGGTGCGGGCGCGAAAAATTCCCTGCACGATCATGTCACGTTCGACCTCTCGACCGGCGCGCGTATCGTTTACAACGATCCCCGCCGTTTCGGCTTCATGCAGTTGATCCCGCGTCCGGAATTCGCCGCGCATCCGCTTTTCAACAACATTGGAATAGAACCGCTCGGCGACGAATTCGACGGCGCGGCTCTGGCCACACTTTTTGCAGGGAAGACAACGTCGCTCAAAGCCGCGCTCCTCGATCAGGCCTTGATTGCCGGTCTCGGCAATATTTATGTCTGCGAGGCCTTGCATCGCGCCGGCCTGTCCCCGCGCCGCGCCGCCGCGAGCCTCGCATGCAACGATGGCACGCCAACCGCGCGGGCAACGCGCCTCGCGCGCGTCATCCGCGAGGTTCTGAACGAGGCAGTGGCGGCGGGCGGGTCCTCGCTGCGCGATCATCGCAAGACCGATGGCGCGCTCGGCTATTTTCAGCATAGTTTTCGCGTCTACGGCCGGCACCATGAGCCCTGCGCGCGATGCGGCGGCGCGGTGCGCCGGATCATGCAATCGGGCCGCGCAACGTTTTATTGCGGCGGCTGCCAAAGATGACACGAAACCTCAGACACGCCCGGCGTTGGCTTGAACGGCCCCCGGGTACGTAAGCACCACCACCCGCGTGCCAATTGGTGTTTTCTGGTAGAGATCCATCGCATCCTGGTTGATCATGCGAATGCAGCCCGAGGATTGGCTCTGCCCAATCGTCCAGGGCTCATTGGTGCCATGGATGCGAAAATATGTATCCTTATTCCCTTGCCAAAGATACATGGCGCGGGCGCCAAGCGGGTTGGCGGGGCCGCCATGCATCCCGATCCCGCTTTGCAGTTCAACCATCGATTTCATGAGGTCCGGCCTGCGGTCGAGCATTTCCTTGGGCGGATACCAATCCGGCCATTCCTGCTTGCTCTTGATTGTCGCCTCTCCGGCCCAACCGAACCCTTCGCGTCCGACCCCGACGCCATAGCGGGTTGCCCGTCCGCCCTCTTCCACATGGTAGAGATAGTGATTGGCCGGATCGATCACGACCGTGCCCGGCGCTTCCTTGGTGAAATAGGCGATGTTCTTGCGCAGATAGGCCGAATCGACCTGCGACAATTTGATGGCGGGGACGGTGAAGTTGGTGTCTTTGACCTCCGCATAGATCGCGCTGTAATTCGGCTCCACGGCATCTGCCATGTCGTGCGCCGCTTGCGGCGGCCAAGGAGGCGGCGCGGCCGGAACCGCGGCGGCATTTAGCGAGGGATTGGGGTTCGTGCCGACGCATCCAGCGAGACAGCTGGCGGCGGAAGCCGAAGCTCCAACGATCATCATGCGGCGAGTTAGAAAGTACATTTTTGGACCGAATCGAAAGCGAGATGGCGAGACTCGGACATTGTAATGGAGAAACCTTCGCCGCGATATGGCAGTGATGTCACGGTCACAGGTTTTTTCCGGATCTTGGGTGTCTGGCCGAGGGGAAACCGAAAGGGGCCCGCCCGGCCAGCCAACAAAAATATCGCCGGTTCTCTTGCAGACACTATATCCAGATATATCTAACCTGGATATATCTTGAACCATTCAACGGGCGATCGCCAGGAGTTTCCCATGCGTTTCCACCCTTATTTCCGTGCCTGCCCGCAAAACGATAATGCTTCCGGCGGCGGCCGCATGCATCGCCATTTCGGTCTCTTCGGTGCCCGCCGCCGTTTCTTCGGCCAGGGCGATGTCCGTTTGATCATCCTGAAGCTGATCAGCGAAAAGCCATCGCACGGCTATGAAATCATCAAGGCGATCGAGGATCGCCTTGGCGGTGCCTATTCGCCCAGTCCGGGAATCGTCTATCCGGCCTTGACGCTGCTGGAGGAGCAAGGGCTAATCCGCGTCGAGACGACCGACGGGCCGCGCAAACTCTACGCGATCACGCCGGAAGGCGAGGCTGAGCTCGAACGCAACCGCGGGTTGGCCGAGGAGATTTTTGCCCGCATCGCGGCGATCAACGCCCGCCACGGCGGCGGCCCGGCGCCGCAAATCGTTCGCGCGATGGAGAATCTTAAACTCGCCTTGCGGCTGCGCCTTGCGCAAGGCCCGCTCGCCGCGGAGCAGGTTGCAAGGATCGCGAACCTCCTCGACGAAACCGCCAAAGGCGTCGAGGGGAGCTAGCGCGGGGCTGTGCAGAAACGTTCATCGCTTGAAAATGCGCTGGAGCGTGTTCTTCGAAAATGGTAACCGGATGCGCCGAGTGGCTGTGGATCGATTTGACATCGGTCCGCAACCCCGGACGCGCTTAGAAATTGACAGATTCGCCCCGAATCGAAATAGATTATTTTCATGACTCAATCCACCGTTTCCCTGCCGCTCGACGACGCCACGCCCGAGGGCCTTGCCCAACTGCGCGAAGAAAATGAGGCCTACCGGAAAATCGCTTGGCCGAAACCGTTTGATGCAACGACGCATCGCTTGCATGAAGGTGACGCTTGCGAGCTTTCCTGGCTACCCGACGAATCGGTTCATTTAGTGGTGACGTCGCCCCCCTATTGGACACTTAAGAAATACGTCGACAACGATCGCCAATTGGGTGCAATCGGCGATTATCAGCACTTCCTGGACAAGCTCGATACAGTGTGGACGGAATGCTTCCGCCTGCTCGCGCCGGGCGGCCGCATATGCTGCGTGGACGGGGATGTGTGCGTCCCCCGAAAAAAAGCCGGTCGGCACTATGTGATGCCCTTGCCCGCCGATATCCAGGTTCGGAGCCGCGGGCTTGGGCTGGATTGCCTGACACCGATTCTCTGGCACAAAATCGCGAACGGCGTAACGGAAGCCGATGGGAATGGCGCTGGTTTTTACGGGAAGCCCTACCAGCCTGGGGCGATCGTAAAAAACGACATCGAGTACATCCTGTTCATGCGTAAGGGTGGAAGCTATCGCTCGCCAGCGCCGCTGCAAAAGGCACTTTCCGTACTCACCAAACATGAGATGCAATCGTGGTGGAAGTCCATCTGGACCGACATTAAGGGCGCGTCAACCCGCGCAGGCCATCCGGCGCCCTATCCGATCGAACTGGCCGATCGTCTCATTCGTATGTTTTCGTTTGTAGGCGACACCGTACTCGATCCATTTGCGGGGACCGGAAGCACCAGCCTCGCTGCGGTAGCTGCCGGCCGTAATTCGATAAGCAACGAGATTGAAGGAGCATATTTAAAAATCGCACATCATAGGCTAGTCGAAAGTACGAAGCGCGATCGGCTTGTCGGTGCCGTCCGCGCGACCGTGCATGTCGATACATCGGACAAACGGCTGCTAACGAAAGCAAAGACCATTGCCTTACCGGTTGCTGGACCGCTTCCGAAGTCTGTTTGACGGCGTGCGCTACCGCCACCGCGATTCCAGTCTTGGCGATTCCGTTGCGTGGTGCTTGCCAGAGGATTTGTATGCTCTGGGGAGGTCCAAGAAATTCAATTCACGAGTGGACGCGAAGCAATGCGTTCTGAATGTTCAGAACCGCTTGCGAGGTATTCACGCTCGTCGTGGCGACGGTACCTTTGGAGAGATCATTCCGCATGCGATTGCGGAGGATGGTACGGGCTTTGTGGTCGCTCGCGGTCCGATCGCTACTGTCGAAATAGGAACTGAAGTGAAGATCTTGGCCAAAGCCATGATCAAGCAAATTGATCGCGTCATGAACAATCTGCAAAACCAAAAGCGAGAGTTCGGAACGGCCGGGGGCAATCCGATTTCTCTCGGAATCGTCGCCATCAATCAGGCGGAAAATTACGTTTCCTATGAGGGGGATGTGGCTTGGCCTACAGGTATTAAGGGGAATAAGCGCCCTATCCAAGAGGCTGCTGATGCCGAACGGCGGCTACTTTCACGGGTGGCCCCAGCATTCGACGAATTTTTGATCTTGCGTTTCCGAGCATGGAACGAGGCGCCCCATCGCTTCGAATGGGTGAATGAAGGTCAGACCCGGATGGATTATGGCGCTGTGCTTACCCGGATTCTTCGGAAGTATGATGTAAGGTTTTAATCTCGGCAAAAAAAACGTAACTGTTCTGAGGAAATTACGTTTCAGCCTATGCTATTCTGGCGCTATAAGGTCCCGTCGCTCGCTGCAACCCGGCGCAAGGCCAAAGGGTCATGACCGCTTCTCAGGAACAACGCATTCTGCTCATCATCGGCGGCGGCATCGCGGCGTATAAGGCGCTCGATCTTATCCGGCGTCTGCGCGAGCGTGGGTTTTTTGTGCGCGCGGCGATGACGGCAGCGGCGCAGCGTTTCGTGACGAAGCTCGCCGTCGAAAGCCTGACCGGAAACAGGGTTTTCGACGATCTCTTCGCGCTGACCGAAGACTCATCCATGGGCCATATCGAACTTTCCCGCGATGCCGACCTTCTTGTCGTCGCGCCCGCCACGGCGGATATTCTCGCCAAGATGGCGCATGGCTTGGCGGGCGATCTCGCCTCGACCCTGCTTCTCGCCACCGACAAAAAAATCCTCGTCGCGCCCGCAATGAATTTGCGCATGTGGCTGCATCCGGCAACCCAACGCAACGCCGCCATCTTGCAGAAAGATGGAGTGGTTTTTGTTGGTCCCGAGGACGGCGACATGGCGTGTGGAGAATATGGTCCCGGCCGGATGAGCGAGCCGCTCGCGATCGTTGCGGCGATCGAGAATGTTTTGGCGCGCGGCACGCGCATCCCATTGCCCGCGGACATTTCCAGCAATCAAGAGGCCAGGGGCGTTCTCGCCGGGCGGCGCGTGCTGGTGACCTCCGGGCCGACGCACGAGCCAATCGACCCGGTGCGCTACATCGCCAATCGCTCGTCGGGCAAGCAGGGCCACGCGATCGCCGCCGCCGCCGCCGCCGCCGGCGCCGATGTCGTGCTTGTGTCCGGGCCCGTCGCGCTGGCCGATCCATTGGGCGTCAGGACCATTCATGTCGAAACCGCGCGGGACATGTTGAGGCAAGTCGAAGCGGCGCTGCCCGCCGACATTTTTATCGGCGTCGCGGCGGTCGCCGATTGGCGGCTGGCCGAGACCGCCCCCGCGAAGATCAAGAAAGATCCGAAACAGACCGCTTGTCTAACGCTCGTCGAAAATCCGGATATTCTGGCGGCGATGGGGCGGCGTTCCAAGGACCGCCCGGCCATGGTCGTTGGCTTCGCGGCCGAAAGTGAAAAGCTCGTGGAGAACGCGCAAGCCAAACTCACCGCCAAAAACTGCGATATGATGGTCGCCAATGAGGTGAGCGGAGCTTCCGGCGTGTTCGGCGGCGAGAACAATAAGGTGTTGATTTTGACCAAAAAGGGCAAGGAGTCCTGGCCCTGGTTGACCAAACAGGAGGTGGCGCGCCGCCTCGTTGGCCGGCTGGCCGCGATGCTTGCGGAAACCGGCCGATGAACAGGGCGGCCGTCAGGGTCGGATTGAAACGCTTGCCGCATGGCGAGGGCTTGCCCTTGCCCGCGTATCAGACCCCGGGAGCTGCTGGAATCGATCTTCTCGCCGCCCTGCCGCGCGACACGAAAATCGTGCTCGAACCGGGTTGCAGGTATCTGGTTCAGACCGGCATGGCGCTCGATATCCCGCAAGATTACGAGGCCCAGGTGCGGCCCAGATCCGGGCTTGCGCGCGATCACGGCGTTACCGTTTTGAACGCGCCGGGGACGATCGATTCCGATTATCGAGGCGAGATCGGGGTGCTGTTGATTAATCTCGGCGACGAACCCTTCGAGATCGTCAGGGGCGCCCGGATTGCCCAGCTCGTCGTGGCGCCGCTGGCAAAGGCGCTGCTCGTCGAAACCGGGGAATTGGCCGCGACGGCGCGGGCAAGCGATGGGTTTGGATCAACCGGGCGAATGGCCGGCCGGGAGGACTCCCGGTGATCCTCCTCTCCCGCCGCGGCCATCTCGCTCTCGCCGCGGTCGTCGATATTGCGATCCATGCGCGGCCGCTCCCGGTCGCGGCGAAGGCTCTGGCGGTCCGGCTCGAATTGCCGCCGCGGCACATTGAGGCCTTGCTGCAAAGCCTTGTTCACGCCAATATTTTGAAAGGTGTGCGCGGTCCGCGCGGCGGCTACGAATTGGCCCGGGAGCGCCGCCGGATCACCGCGGCTTCAGTTTTGCGCGCGGTATCGAGCGAGAACGGAGGCGACGAGGCACCGCCCTGCCGGCTTGTCAAGCAATTGGTCGCGCCAATTGTCGAAGCGGCGGGCAAGGCCTTTGTGGATGAGCTTGAAACCATCACCATCGACGATATCTGCCGCCGCGCGGAAGATTTGAAACTGGGCGACGAAAAAAACTTGGGTGCCGACTTCACGATCTGATCCATCCGGCACACGCAACCGGGAACGCCTCTCCCGAAGGCCGCGTCTCCGCCGCCAGGGGATCAATGCAAGCTTACCATTTCGAGTTCTTGGCTCATCGCGTTGGCCAACGCGGCATCGCGCGAATCGGTGACGATTATCGGCGTGCCATCGGCGGCAACCAGGGCAAAGAGCTGGAGGCCGGGCTGGATCGCGGGCGCCGCCGGGAAAAGCCGGCTCACGTCCTCCGAACGGATAGGTTTCAGATAGGCCACACGGTCACCGCCGAGGCTTGCCAGCTGTTCATTGGTAAGCAAGGGCCGGGACTCAGGATTATCCGTGTTCAACATCAAAGCATCTCCTACATAGCGGTCTCCCGGAGACCCGCCGCACCGCGAACCATCCCCCACCCTCTTTGGTAACCCGTTGCGAGCTGGGGGCAGGCAATAAGGAACGATCGCACCCAGCTTCACGAAGCCTTTGCGGCCTTCGCGACGGAATCCTCGATGGCATCCCACGACTGTCCGCCAACGGATATGGAGATAGCCGTTTTTCTTTCAAGGGCTTTTGCGGCGATGGATGCCGCCGCTCATGGGAAGGCGCAGCTTCCAATGATGGACTTCCCGAGCCCACTATGCTAGTTTTGATGAATGTTGAAATTATCGTACGGAGAACCGTAGGAGCAGGACATGGCTACAGATTTGGCTGCGGATGTCAGGAAATACGCGCCGAACGCCGATGACAAAGCGATTGCCGGCATCGTGAGATATTGCGGCATCGCACTGCAAAAGAGGGACTCGGCACAGGTGTCGTTTGGCGACAAAGAAGAGGTCGCACGCGTACGCAGCAATTTCCTGAAGAAGAAGCTTGGTCTGACCCAGCCTCCTCCATTTATTTATGATTTGCGTTCCACGAATGACTTGGGTTGCCGCTTGAATTTTGACGAACCGGAAGCACGTCTCGGTCACACAATCATGCGCCTCATGAGGCCTTGCCGCGCGAATAATATTCGGCCAATTGACCGAAGGCACTGGACGTAGGGCCCACGCGGCGCCTCAAGAACCGCGCCAACAGAAGCCCGCGACGGCGCATCGGCGCAGCCGCCCCTTGGAAGTGGTTTTTGCAAGGACTAAATGAGAAGGGGATTTAGTTAAAATCCGATCGCGGCGCGGGAGGCGAAGATGGCTGACGAACACCTGACCGGCAACGCCGGAGCTGGACCCCAATCCCGGTCTGGCGACATAGCCTCGGCGCCCAAGGATCCGCGAAACGCGATCATCGACGCACTCTTGGAGCTCGCCGGAGAGCGCAGCTGGGAAGACATCACGATTTCGGATGTCGCGGCCCGCGCGAATGTCTCGCTCTCCACCTTTCGCGACTTTTTTCCCTCGAAGGGCGCGGTGCTCGGGGGTTTTTCGCGCCGGATCGATCACATCGTTCTCGACGCGGCCGGCGACAGCTTGACCGGTGAACCGGTCAAGGAGCGTTTGTTCGACGTTCTGATGCGCCGCCTCGACGCATTGGCACCTTACAAGCTCGGCCTCGAAGCCATTTCCGACTGGACGCGGCGCGATCCGCTGGCGGCCGCCGCGATCAATCGTGTCGTCGTCAATTCGATGCGTTTCATGCTGGAGGCGGCTGGAATCGAATCCGAGGGTCCGGTCGGCGCTTTCAAGCTGCAAGGCCTCGCGCTTGCCTGGATGCGCGTTCTGCGGGTCTGGTTTCGCGACGACGACCCGGGGCTTGCCTCAACCATGGCGGCGCTCGACCGCGAATTGACCAGGGGCGGCGGTTTTGTCGCACGGGCGGAGGATTTGAACCGGCTTGTCTCGCCTTTGATTTCGCTCGCGCGTTCCTTGTTCGTACGCAGGCCTAGTCGCGGGGCATCGTCTCACGGCAGCCACGGCGAAAGCAAGGACGAGCGAGCTGCCTCTTGAGGAGCCAAGCACTTTAAGGCAGCGGTGCATCGTGCCGCGACCATTCCCGCGGCGCGAGTTCGATTGCTCTTGGCGCCGCGGGGCGGCCATTCCCCAGCCGGCCGAACTTGCCAAGCTTGAGCCTCTCGGTAACCCAAAATCTGACCGAAGGCGCGGCGAGCGCTAGTCCCACCAAATCGGAAACAAAACCGGGCAGGATCAACAACACCGCTCCTAGCCCGGCCAGCGTACCGTCGAGGAACACTTCCCTCGACAAACCATTCTGTTCGCTCGTTCTCCTCGCCACCACCTGCCGCAACCGCAGAATAGCTGATAGCCCGACGCGACGCAACGTGCTAAGACCGGCGAGGCTCGTCAGAATACAAGCGAGAATGGCACCGGCGAAGCCGATCAAGTGAACGACAGCCGCGAGGGCCGCGAGCTCCGCCCCGAGCCAAAGCGCGAGATAGGTTACGAACAGAACCGGCAGGCGGACGATAGGCTGACGCATAACGGTGGCGTTCGATCGAAGGCGAAGCATAAAGGCCCCCATCAAGACTGGACTTTGGCTTTATCTCTCCCCAATTAGATAACATGATAAAAGCACAATCAAGGGCCAACAGGCTCAGGCTCAGAAATCAAGCAGCACCTCGATGCAAAACTCTTTCGATATGACGACGATTGTTTTCGCCCTTCTCGCCGCTTTCGTGGTGTGGAAGCTCCGCTCCGTCCTCGGCACCCGCAACGGCGCCGAAAAACCGCCCAGCAATCCATTCGCGAGCCGCGCGCCCGGCGGTTCTGGGGCGCGGCGGGGTGATGCGGACAGCGGCGACTCCGGTAATCGAGTCATCCCCCTGCCTGGAGCGGCCGAGCCTCCGGTTGCGGTTGCGCCGGCTCTGGCTAAGGACGACAGATGGAAACCAAATGCCGAGCCCGGCTCGAAGGCCTGGGCAGGGCTCGACGCCATCGCCGCCGCCGATTCGGCGTTTGCAATCAAGCCCTTTGCCGAGGGCGCCAAATCCGCCTACGAAATGATTGTCACCGCATTCGCCGAGGGGAACCGCGAGGTTTTGCGAAACCTTTTGTCCCCCGAGGTTTTCGAGAGCTTTGCCGCCGCTCTCGCCGAGCGTGAAAAGCGCGGCGAGAAGGTTACGACGACATTCGTTTCGATCGACAAGGTCATGATCGACGATGCCGGGCTAAAAGGCCGGATCGCCGAGATCAAAATCCATTTCACCGCCCAGATGATCACCGCGACACGCGACCAGGCCGGGACGGTGATCGATGGAAGCCCAGACAAAGTCGTGCAAATCGACGACATTTGGACATTCGCTCGGGACACCGGTTCGCGCGATCCCAACTGGAAACTCGTCGCGACCGAAACCGCCAGTTGACCATGCGCTAAAGTTGGTAAGGGGCAAGGCCGGTGTCAGGGGGTGTTCACCGTCTCCACTTCTTCCACCGAAAGATTGATGCGCCCCTAGTGGCACTAACGCTTTCCTACTCTCGCAGCCGGGAACTGTTGCCGATCCGTTGACCGAAGGTTGCGTACTCGCGCGCGTGCGCTGCTCGGCGCGCGGACCGCATGGCCTCGAACGGCCACGACCGGTTGCCTAAAGTCATCCGTAGTGTAAAGTTCACTGACGGGATTGCGGTCGTCAGACCGCAAGCTTAAACCGCTGCCGCATGATCCACGCGTTACCGTGACTCGCCAATAGCTTGCCAGGTAACGAGGAGAGCCCAATGAGCAAGAATACACAATTGCCGTCACTTAGCGCGTTGGCTGCGTCGAATAGTTGGATGCGGGCATTATTCATAACTTTGCTGGTTATGATGTGCCCCACAAATGGACGCTCGCAACAACTTAGAGGCCTTGCGGGTAAGTGCCTGGACGTGTCTGGCGGGAACCCTAATGACGGCACCCCTATCATCCTGTGGCCTTGCCGTGAAAACGCACCTAATCAGCAGTGGAATTATGCTCTTAAAAGCACCATTCGCGGCCTTGCTGGTAAGTGCCTTGACGTGGCTGGCGGGAATCCAAATGACGGGACTCCCATTATTCTGTGGTCCTGCCATGGTGGACCAAACCAGCAATGGTATCATCTTTTTGACGATCACACCATTCGCGGTCTTGGTGGTAAGTGTCTGGACGTGACTGGCGGGAGCCCAAATGATGGCACTCGCATTATCCTATGGCCCTGTCATGGCGGACCTAACCAGCAGTGGAGATATGTAACACCTCCTGCAAGGCCCGGACGACCAATCGACTAATGGGTAAGTTTGCCGGACAGGCCTGGGGGATTAACGGGAGGATCCATGCACAAAAGGGGGAGGCGGTGAGTCGCGGGTGTTCAACGCCTCCGCTCCTTTTAAACAGCTGCCAGATGA
>DATBYR010000057.1:0-11553 GCA_036513565.1 Methylocella sp.
GCGCGGCGGCTCTGGCGCCTTGGCAAGCGCTGCAATCTCGCGCGCCCGGTGCTGCGCCTGAAAGAAGTCTAGAACGCTGGTGCCGTCGGCCGGTGAATGATCATCCGAGATCGCGATCGTCTCGACGGCATAATTTCCGTCACCAAGATACCGGCGCAGAACCCATCGCCCGCCGTTCAATCCTTTGCGATAGCCAAGATGCAACCCGATATCGATCGCGCGCCAATAAGGCTTGCCGGAATGCTTGAGCTTCGCCCGCGCGGCGGGACTGTCCAAACGCTTTTCTCTAACCGTCCTCGGCATGGCGAAAATTCCATTTGGCCAATAAAGGCTAATATAGCGTCATACAGTTTGGTGCACAAGCATAAAGTCAGGAAAAGTCAAGATATGGAATATCAATGAGTTAGTGAAGCGCCGTAAAGCCTGGTGAAGAAGTATCTCGCCGCAGCAAGGCGAATTTTTTAAGGAGGACGGCGAGCGCGTCGTCGATCAACACGGCCGCCGGGTCGCAACCGCTTGAGGTTGCGAAGGCCGCTCGGACAATCGAACGATAAAATCCTTTTCGAGGCGCAAAGTTAGCGCCTTGGTTGACCCGCTCGCGCTATCCAATATCGCGCCGGCCGCATTCTCAGTCAATATCGTACCAAC
This sequence comes from Methylocella sp., assembly GCA_036513565.1. Lineage (GTDB taxonomy): Bacteria > Pseudomonadota > Alphaproteobacteria > Rhizobiales > Beijerinckiaceae > Methylocapsa. Next base: position 649 of record DATBYR010000057.1, read on the forward strand.
ATTGGCACAAGCTTTGTCGCTGGATGTTTGGGCGGGGCGTTTTGTGGGTTTGCGCGGACCAATCGTACCAAAATTTGGCGGTTGCGTAATTGACAAACCATGAAGATTGGGATAGCTTGGCATTTCTTGGGACGATGCCATGGATACCTCAATACCATGTGAAGCGTTAGCTACTCTGGAAAGCGCATGATTGATCGTATTGTCACTTATGTGGACCCGATAACAACGGCCATCATTGTATTCGTAGTTGTTTTATGGATGTGGCCTCGCCCTAAATAAAACGCGTCGAGCACATTCCGCATAATGTCCACGTCCAGCGGGGCTTATTTACCTGGTCTTTGGTTTCTTTGGTTCTGGGCGCACATGAAGTGGCGGCTTATGCCGCGCGACTTTTTTCAATATCTCATCGAAATGTGCCGGGTCTTCGTCGCAGCCGAGCTTGCGGGCGGCGTCAGTAAAACGCTTAGATTGCTCGTTTTGTTCAGGCACACGACTGTTTTGCGCGAGGCAAGCATGCTACTCCGGCCTTGAGGGCTTGATATACATTACGTCGACGAGTCACACGACGGCAACCACTACGTGGCGACCGCCGTCCGCATTCCGTTTCTGCGGCGATCCGATGGGATATGGAATATCGTGTGGCCGAACCATCTCGATACCGCGAAATGGTGGCGCAAACAGATTCGAGATGAACTAAGCGTCCCTCGCAGCAAAGAACTGCATGCCGTGAAGCTGGCCTCTAGTCGCGGAAACTTTTGCACGGGAAATATAATTTCAAGCCAAAACAAGCGGCTGAAGTGCATCGCGCGATCCTTCGCAAAATGGATTTTTTGCCTGATGAGAGTGTCATGTCAGTGACAGCGAATAGAGGGCGTTTCCTGTACGGTCATGACAGACTGCAATATCGCGTTCTTATGGCCGTGACCTTGATAGAACCTTCCCTGCGGCCAATGAAGGTTTCATCGGCTTCGACAATGCTACCGCCGCCGCCGAATGGCGCAAGCTCCCCAGAACGGAAGGCTTCACGAATGCGGTGCGTTAAAAACCACGCGCTGTTATATTGAATGCCGAGAATTCGGTGAAGCTGATGTGAGCTAATGCCCTTCTTTGACGAACAAAGGAGGTAGACCGCCTGGAGCATCTTATGCAGCGGGATATGGGCGGATTCGAAAACCGAGCCAACCTTCACCGTGAACTGCTTGCGGCAATCACAACACTTGCGAAGGCCAATGCGTGTTTTGCGTAAATCATAATGCTTGCCGCTAATTGAACCGCAATGCGGGCAAACAGGGCCTTCCGGCCATAAAATGCTTTCGAGATGAGCGAAAGCGGCGCCTTCATCATGAAGGTAGGGGGCGGATATTGCTGAATTGGTAGACATGTGATTGATTCCTATCATGGAATCGAACCTAGCATATCCGCCGTGGTTTGTCAACTACGCAATCTCCAAATGTTTCGAGCACGAACGGAATGATGTTGATCATTCGATCTGCAATGCACCGGCTTTGGCGGCGGGGCCACTTCGTTTCTGACGACATACGATCGATATTCGATCATGCACTACATGTTTGCGACGTGCGGCATCAACGGCAATTACGACTATACCGGCTTGTCGGACCGGGACCGCCTTGCCGTGCATACCCTCTATCCCGAGGATGTCCGCGTAGCGGAATTCGTGGGGACGACCGTGATCAAGACGGACGAGAATCTTGTTTTAGGGTTGGCATGGAAACAGAGAGGAGCTTATTTGGATTTTGTCGCCCGTGATTTCAGCTGGAAAATTGTTGGCAATGTGGTTGGCACCATTGCGGATCTCAACGTCCGCCTGCCTGCAGGGAATTACACTCTTCAATATGCGTACCAGGACTTTCTCGGACGCGATTATTCATATACCGGCACTGTCTACGTCATGGAACCGAAGACGTTTGCGGGTGTGATCGCTGGACCGATTGCCGCGCGCGCGGTGCTGTACTGAATGCGAACGGGTTCTTTCCACTCCACCCCGCACGCCACCTGCTTCGCCGGCAGGGCATCGCCGGGCGTTGAAGCGCGTGGGCCGCGGCTCCTGCACCGGGGAGCGGTAAGCTGAACTTCGTCACCTGAACGAAATGGAAGTATAAAACGTGCGGCCGCGATGCGCATTCCGCTGCCATGTTTGAAGCGAAATTGCCGGAAGCCCGCGCCCTGGTCCAAGAGCTCGCCAAGCGCTGAGGGGTCAACGCGCCGGAAAGGTTGATCGCGGGGGGGCCGTCCGCTATGACCTCTTTCGCACGACTCCCACGGATCAAGGTTTCCCATGCCGCGCACCAAAAAATCTCTCGGCATGTTCCGCAAGGCGCAAACCAGCGCCAGGCCGAAGCAAGCGGCCGGACTCGGCGCGTTGCCGGAATGGAACCTCGAAGATCTTTACGCTTCAATGGATTCGCCGGCCTTCGCGAGCGACCTCGCCAAGGCGGCCGCCGAATGCAAAGCCTTCAACGCCGCGTATAAGGGCAAGATTGAAGCGCTCGCCAAAAAAGCTTCTGCCGCGGGGCTTCTGGAGGCAATTCAGCGTTACGAGGCGCTGGAAGAGCTGTTGGGGCGCGTCATGGCCTATGCCGGGCTCGTATATGCCGAAAATACCACCGATCCGGCGCGGATGAAATTCTATGGCGACGCGCAGGAGAAAGTCACGGCAGCTTCCTCCGATCTTCTGTTCTTCGAGCTCGAATTGAACCGGCTCGACGACGCTCTCGCGGCGAAAGTGGCTGCCGGGCCGCTCAAGCATTTTAGGCCCTGGCTCGAAGACATCCGCAAGGGCAAGCCCTACCAGCTCGACGATAAACTCGAACAATTGTTCCATGAAAAGTCGATCACCGGCTACAGCGCGTGGAACCGGCTGTTCGACGAGACCATCGCGAGCCTCCGCTTCACTGTCGATGGCAAGCAGCTAGCAATCGAGCCGGTGCTCAATCTGATGCAGGACCCGGACGAAAAAACCCGGGAAAAGGCCGCGATCGCGTTTGGCGCGGGCCTCAAGGAAAACGTCCGGACCTTCGCGCTCGTCACCAATACCTTGGCGAAGGACAAGGAGATTTCCGACCGCTGGCGCGGTTTTAGGGACGTGGCGGACGCGAGGCATCTTGCCAACCGGGTTGAGCGCGAGGTCGTCGATGCGCTGGTTGGCGCCGTGCGCGCCGCCTATCCGCGCCTGTCGCACCGCTATTACCGGCTCAAGGCCAAATGGTTCGGCAAGTCCGCGCTCAAACATTGGGACCGCAACGCGCCGCTGCCGCAGGTCCCGGCGAGGACCTATCCCTGGGACGACGCGCGGGACATTGTGCTTGGCGCTTACGACGGTTTCTCGCCGAAAATGGCGGGGATCGCAAAACGTTTCTTCGACGAGCGCTGGATCGACGCGCCGGTGCGGCCGGGCAAGCAGCCTGGCGCCTTCGCGCATCCGACGGTGCCCTCCGCGCATCCTTACGTGCTGATGAACTATCAGGGCAAGCCGCGCGACGTGATGACGCTCGCGCATGAACTCGGCCATGGCGTGCATCAGGTCTTGGCCGGCCCCAATGGCGCGCTGATGGCGCCGACGCCTCTGACCTTGGCCGAAACTGCGTCGGTGTTTGGCGAAATGCTGACCTTCCGCGCCCTGCTTCTGCGCACGACGAATGCCGCGCAGCGCCGCGCCCTGCTCGCCACCAAGGTCGAGGACATGCTGAATACCGTGGTGCGGCAGATCGCGTTTTATTCCTTCGAACGCAAGCTGCACCTCGAACGGCGCAACGGCGAGCTGACGGCGGCGCAAATCTGCGGCTTATGGATGAGCGAGCAGGCCGAAAGCCTCGGGCCCGCGATCGAGCTTGGGAGCGACTACGAGAGCTATTGGGCCTATATTCCGCATTTCGTCCACTCGCCCTTTTATGTTTACGCCTATGCGTTCGGCGATTGTCTCGTGAATTCGCTGTACGGCGTCTATCAGGGTGCGCGCGAAGGTTTTGCCGAACGCTATCTCGCGATGCTTGCGACGGGGGGCACGAAACATCATTCCGAATTGCTCGCGCCATTTGGGCTCGACGCGCGCGATCCCGCCTTCTGGCAGATCGGGCTGAACATGATCGACGGAATGATCATCGATCTCGAAGGTTTGGACGCGAAGGCCTAAGCGAAGACCGGATGAAGGAGGCGGCGATAGTTCCGCACCCAGGATTGACTGTCATCACCGTAGTGGCGACTCTCGCGTATCTCTGGCTCGCCGTCCTCGGCTCGGGCGGGTTCGCCGCCTTCTTCTCCCACCCGGCGCTAACCGGTCTCGCGATCGCGGCCCTTGTGCTGGCCGGCGCAGCGCTCTTCAGCGGCGGAAATCTAAGCGCGGGCGAGCGCGAGGACCGCCGCAATCGCTGGATCTTCGCACCTTTCGCGCTGATTGGCGTGCTCGGCGCCTATCTGCCGGCCTATACGGACCGGCTGAATTTCTGGACGGTCGACGGCGATCGCGTCCGTTGGCTCGGGCTCGCGCTATTCGTCGGCGGCGGCGTCCTGCGCCTCTGGCCAGTGTTCGTGCTCGGCCGCCGGTTCAGCGGCCTGGTTGCGATCCAGCATGGACACACGCTCGTCGCCAGCGGCGTCTATGGTGTCATTCGCCATCCAAGCTATCTGGGATTGCTCATCAACTCGCTGGGGTGGGGGCTCGCATTTCGGTCGGTAGTCGGCATGCTGCTCACTGTGCTGACGATGCCGCTGATCCTCGTCCGAATTCGCGCGGAGGAGGCGCTGCTGCGCACGCAATTCGGCGAGGAGTACGACACATACCGCGCCCGCACCACGCGGCTCATCCCCTGGCTCTATTAGGCGTTGGGCGCGGGCCGGACCGCCCAGGTGCTCGAATTTAAAAGAGCTCGCTCGTTTCGGTTTGTCGCATTATTTGCGAGCGGTGCCGACTTCGCCGGCCGCCTACCGCACAAAACCCAAAATATCCTTGACGCAAACCATGTTCTTGGCCGCGATCGCGCGTGCGCGCCCGGCACCATCGACGAGAACACCGTCGATAAAGGCTGGGTCGTCCTTCAGGCGTTTCATCTCGGCGCCGATAGGGCCGAGTTTTGCCACCGCGAGATCGACAAGTGCCGATTTGAAAGCCGAGAAATTACCGCCTCCGAAGGTCTTCAAGACATCTTCTTTCGTCTCGCCGTTGAGCGCGGCAAAAATGCCGATGAGATTTTCGGCTTCAAGCCGCTGCTTGAGGCCTTCGATTGCAGAGGGGAGCGCTTCCGGGTCGGTCTTCGCCTTGCGGACTTTTTGGGCGATCGTATCCGCATCGTCGGAAAGATTGATCCGCGAATAGTCGGAAGGGTCCGACTTCGACATTTTCTTGGAGCCATCGCGCAGACTCATGACGCGGGTGGCTGGCCCTTGAATGAGCGGCTCCGGCAAAGGGAAGAACGCATCGCCATGACCTAGCGCTGCGATCGAGGCGGCAAAATCGAGATTGAATTTTTGGGCGATATCGCGGGCGAGTTCGAGATGTTGCTTTTGGTCCTCGCCAACCGGGACATGGGTCGCACGATAGGCAAGAATATCGGCGGCCATCAGGCAAGGATAGGCATAAAGCCCAACCGAGGCGTTCTCGCGGTCTTTTCCCGCTTTTTCCTTGAATTGCGTCATGCGATTGAGCCAGCCGAGGCGCGCCACGCAATTGAACACCCAGGCGAGCTCGGCATGCTCGCCAACCTGGCTCTGGTTGAACACGATATGTCTTTCGAAATCGATGCCGCAGGCGATGAAGGCCGCCGTCACTTCTCTTATGCTCGCCTTCAATTCGTCCGGCCTTTGCGGCAGCGTGATCGCATGAAGATCGACCACGCAATAGATGCAGTCGTGAGTTTTCTGTAACTCGACGAATTTGGCGATCGCGCCGAGATAATTTCCAAGATGCAGATTCCCGGTCGGCTGCACACCGGAAAAAACCCGCTCAACGAATTTTGCCATGCCGGAGGAACCCCCTGCGATCAAAAAAGCACTGTCGCGCGAAGCGAATTTCCGTCCGCAACAAAAAATGCGGCAAATGAGCCTATGCCAATGGTTCCCGTGAACGTCAAAGAATGAACCGGCTCAAGTCCGCGTTCCTCGCGAGGTCGCCGATATTTTTCTCGACGAACGCCGCGTCGATTTCGATCGTCTCGCCGAACCGGTCAGACGCGGTGAAGCTCACCTCGTCGAGCACACGTTCCATCACGGTCTGCAACCGTCGCGCGCCGATATTCTCGACCGAGGAATTGACCTGCACCGCGATCCGCGCCACCGCGTTGATCGCGTCCGGCGTGAACGAAAGCTCGACCCCTTCGGTGCGCATCAAGGCCTCGTATTGCGTGATGAGGCAGGCTTCGGTTTCGGTAAGGATGCGGCGGAAATCGTCCTCGTTCAAGGGCGAGAGCTCGACCCTGATCGGCAGCCTGCCTTGCAATTCGGGCAATAGATCCGAGGGTTTGGACGCGTGGAAGGCGCCCGACGCGATGAACAGAATGTGATCGGTCTTGACCGTGCCGTGCTTGGTCGCGACCGTGGTGCCTTCGATGAGCGGAAGCAGATCGCGTTGCACGCCCTCGCGGGAGACATCGCCGCCAAGCCGTCCCTCGCGCGCGCAAATCTTGTCGATCTCGTCGAGAAACACGATCCCATTGTTTTCGACCTCGCGGATCGCTTCCTGAACGATCTGGTCCTGATCGATCATTTTGTCGCTTTCCTCGACGATCAAGGGAGCGTGGGCGTCCTTGACCGTGGTGCGGCGGGCTTTTGCGCGATTGCCGAGCGCCTTGCCGAAAATATCGCCGATCGAAATCGCGCCGATCGCCGAGCCCGGCATGTTTGGCAATTCGAACATCGGCATCGAGGAAGTGGCTTGCGTAATCTCGATCTCGATCTCCTTGTCGTCGAGCTCGCCCGCCCGCAGCCTCTTGCGGAAGCTGTCGCGCGTGGACGCCGACGCGCTGGTTCCGACGAGGGCGTCCAAGACCCGCTCCTCCGCCGCGAGCTGGGCGCGCGCGGAAACCGCCTTGCGCTTTTCTACCTTCATCATCGTGATCGCGGTTTCGACGAGGTCGCGGACGATCTGCTCGACGTCGCGGCCGACATAGCCGACCTCGGTGAATTTCGTCGCTTCGACTTTTAGAAAAGGCGCGCCCGCGAGCTTGGCGAGGCGGCGGGAAATCTCGGTCTTGCCGCAACCGGTCGGCCCGATCATCAAAATGTTCTTCGGCAGCACCTCTTCGCGCATCGCACCTTCGAGGCGCAGGCGGCGCCAGCGGTTGCGCAGGGCGATCGCCACGGCGCGTTTGGCATCCTTTTGTCCGACGATGAAACGGTCGAGTTCGGAGACGATCTCGCGGGGAGAAAAATCGGTCATTTGAGGCTTTCCTGTTGCCGCGCGATTATTTCGAGGCAATCGATTCGAACACGAATTTGTCGTTGGTATAAACGCAAATGCCTGCCGCGATTTCGAGCGCGCGGCGGGCGATCGCTTCGGCGTCGAGACCGGTTGCAAGCAGCGCGCGGCCGGCGGCAAGCGCATAATTTCCGCCGGACCCGATCCCCATCACGCTGCCATCGGCGGTGGACTCCGGTTCGAGCACATCGCCGGTGCCGGTTAGGACGAGTGCCGCCTCGGCGTCGGCGACGAGCATCATCGCCTCGAGCCTGCGCAAGTAGCGGTCGGTGCGCCAATCCTTGGCGAGCTCCACGCAGGCGCGCATGAGCTGGCCAGGATATTGTTCGAGTTTCGTTTCGAGACGCTCGAACAGGGTGAAGGCATCGGCGGTGGCGCCGGCAAAGCCGCCGATTACTTCGCCCTTGGCTAGTCTGCGAACTTTTTTTGCATTGCCCTTGACGATGGTCTGCCCGATCGAAACCTGGCCGTCGCCGCCGATGACCGCGCGGCCGCCTTTCTTGACCATGATGACAGTGGTCGCGTGCCAGCCTTCCCGTCCGGACGGATGATCTTGCATGAAAAACTCTCAAGAAACGCGCCCGGCGCGGGCCGTTGGAGGGGGAAGGGTTTTATTCGTTTCCATCTATGGGCTTGCTGCGGGTGGCGCAAGGGCGGCGACTACGATTTCGTGCGCATCCATAAGACACTGAAGGTGACGCCCGCAAGGGCCGCTGGAGTTACCAATCGGCTTTGGGACATGATCAATATGGTGAGCGTTCCCGAAGCTTAGGAAGCTATATAATATCAATATATTCTCGACATATTCTCGACTCAGCTGCGCCCTCGTGCTTCAATTTATGGTTCCAATGGATGAGGAGGACACCATGAGCCGGGGGAAAGCGAGCGGATACACCCTGACAAGGAGCGATGCGAAGATTGTATTGGGGATGCAGGCGCGCGAGGACCGCGAACACGATATTGCGGCGTGGTTCGGCGTGAACCAAGCACGCGTCGCAGAGGTCAAGGGCGGCAAATTCGGAACTTTAGAAGCTGCGCCTGTTCAGGAATTACCGCCGAAGGGAGCGCCAGGCATCAAGGGAAAAAGACTACGGTCTGCCGTAGATAAAGCTCTAGCATCGCTCGCGAAGGGTGATAGTGGCGAGAGCGCGATAATTTTGCAAAAAGCCGTTGCGAACTATGACGCAGATGAAGCGTAGTCGCCACGACGCTCCAACTGCTTGCGACATGGAGGAACCCACATTAGCCTTGGGTTTCCTATCGAATGCTTTTCCCAAACAAGCCACGCGTAGCCAGTAGCCGTAGTTGCCTTAATATCTAATCGCCCTCTCACCATCGGAACGCGCTCGGCAAATTGAGCGAACTTAGTCGGCGGATTGTCACGAAAAATAGCTCCATAGCGACCCACGCTCTCGAGAAACACGGTTCGCGCGAGAATCGCGACGCCATGTCGAGCGACACGGAGCGCGCGCAAGACAAACTCTTCCGCTAAACGAAACGGCGGATTTGTAATAACCCAATCGACCGCGTTCGTTTCATATGGATAGGTCAAGAAATCGCGTCGTCGCCCATACCCATATAGATGCGCGTCTGCACATTGGACTTGTCCGAAATATTCCTTGAGAACCTTCGCCATATGCCCGGCTCCGCACGCCGGTTCCAAACAGCTCATTTTCGACAGAGCCTTTTTGTTCTCTAGGACATGCTCCATCAGCCCCCGTGTAGCCCAAGGTGGCGTCGGAAAATCATCGGGGCTGTCCTTTGGCTCGATGCGCCGAGCCATTACCGCATGTGAAAAGTTTTGCATCGCTCGCCCGCCACGAATCGCTCGTTAAGATTCTGTTCACTAATGGTTAACGAGTGGTGTCTAAGGCACATGCCCGGTTGCCATAATCAAACTGGCCCCGTTATCTCCATGGACCGGAGTGGACGCGGCGGAGCAATATTCAGCCACCGGGCGGCGACATTTTGCGCAATTGCCAGAAGTGATCCAAGGTGCCACATTTAGCGGCGGCTTGGGCATGAGGCGGGCAAACATCGCCTCAGGCCGAAACCGCCGTCTGCCCCGAAATCTGACGATAGACGGTTTCGACGCGGAAGTTCATACCGGCACCCTTTAGAGGTTCATACCGGCACCCTTTAAAGGCAAGGATGAATAATGGATGGCTATAGCCTTCGCGCTTATCCTGGTTTTGGTCTTGATTGGCTCCGTGTTGTTTCACCTTCTGAGCCCGTGGTGGATGACGCCGATTGCCTCGAACTGGGGTTACATCGATGGCACGATCAATCTCACGTTTTGGATAACCGGGGCCGGTTACATCGCCATTATTTTGTTTATGGCCTATTGCGTGTTCCGCTTCCGGCACCAGGTGGGAAGGCGGGCGGCCTATCAGCCGGAGAACAATAAGCTGGAGTGGTCGCTCGGCATCGGTACTACGGTGGCCGTGTTGGCCCTGTTGGGGCCGGGGTTGGTCGTGTGGTACCAATACATCGCGGTTCCTAAAGAGGCGTCCGAGTTTGAGGTCGTGGGTCAACAATGGAATTGGAGCTTTCGCCTTCCGGGGAAGGACGGCAGGCTCGGCACGACCGATCCACGCTATATCAGTTCCGACAATCCCTTGGGTCTAAATCCGAACGATCCCGACGGGCAGGACGATGTCGTGATCGCCAGCGGCGACTTGCACCTGGCGCTCGGAAAGCCGGTCAAGGTATTGCTCCGCTCCATCGACGTCGTGCATGACTTTTATGTGCCCGAGTTCCGGGCCAAGATGGATGCGATGCCAGGTCTGGTGACCTACTTCTGGTTCACCCCTACCAGGACCGGAACGTTCGAAGTCCTCTGCGCGGCATTCTGTGGCGTCGGCCACGACGCGATGCGTGGCAGTGTCGTGGTTGAGAAGGAGAGCGACTATCAGGCGTGGCTAGAGAAGCAGCATACCTTCGCGGAGTTATCGGCTCACGCCAAAAAGGTAAATCTGACGCAATAGATGTGGTTTTGCGTAAGGCGGATGGGGCTTCGCGGAGGTGAGGATCCGCGCGATTGAAACCCGTTGAGCCGCATCGGAAAGCCGCGTCAGGAAGGAACAGAGGAGAACGTTTGATGGTCCATATTGGCGCAGCCGAAGCTATCCCGCCTGCCGAAGTCGAAGACGTCGAGCTTTACCATCCGAAAAGCTGGGTGACGAAGTACGTCTTTTGCCAGGACGCCAAGGTCATCGCCATCCAATACTCGATCACGGCGATCAGCATCGGATTGGTGGCTCTGGTGTTGTCGTGGTTGATCCGGCTGCAACTGGCGTACCCTGGCAGCTTCTCCATTATCACCCCGAGCAACTACTACCAATTTATCACGATGCACGGGATGATCATGGTAATCTACTTGCTCACCGCGCTGTTCTTGGGCGGCTTTGGCAACTACCTCATCCCGCTGATGGTGGGCGCCCGGGACATGGTTTTTCCCTATGTGAACATGCTGAGCT
>DATBYR010000058.1:0-3367 GCA_036513565.1 Methylocella sp.
AAGCTCGCGCGCGGCCGCATCGCGCCCGACGCCGCGATCGACCTGCATGGCATGCGCCGGCAGGAGGCTTCCGCCGCCCTGTGGGAATTCTTGGCGAGGGCGCAGATCGAGGGCGCGCGGCTTGTCCTGGTGGTGACCGGCAAGGGCGAGCGCGCCGCGTCCGGGGAGGCAACGCCAGGTATTTTGCGCAAAAGCGTGCCAAGCTGGCTGCGCGGCGCGGAATATCGTGCGATCGTCCTCGGCTTCGAGGTAGCCTCGCGCCCGCACGGCGGCGCCGGCGCACTCTATGTACGGCTACGGCGGCGCGATCGCGCCGGGCCCGGAAAGCCATCGCCTTGACCATCCCAAAACCCAGCTTTCGCAATACCGCGGCGCCTTCGATCGCGGACCTCGACCTCATGGCGCAATCGGCTTTCGCCGCCCTGCCGGAACACTTCCGCCGCCTCTGCGACGGCGTTGTGATCCGCGTCGAGGATTTCCCCGACGATGAAACGCTCAACGAGATGAATTGCGCGAGCGAATTCGACCTGTTGGGGTTGTTTCGTGGCCGCGGCCGCGCCCAATCCGAGGCGACCCCGATGACCGGACAAATTCCAAACATGGTGTGGCTGTACCGCCGCCCGATCCTCGACTTCTGGGCGGAACACGAAGAGACGCTTGGCGCCATCGTCGCCCACGTCCTCGTGCATGAAATCGGCCATCATTTCGGGCTATCCGACGAAGATATGCAGGCAATCGAGCAGGCCGCCGGATAGCGCGCCAGAGCGTTTCCCGATCAGATGTTTTTTCTCAACGCGGAGCGGTTTTCACTTCTCTCAAAAATGACTTTGGGAAACTCATGTTCGATGCAGCGCTCGCCGCCGCGAGCCAGATTCTTACGCCGCCGTTCCGGACGGTTCTTTGGAAGACGCTGGCGCTGACGCTGGCTTTGCTTGGCCTCGTCTGGATCGCGCTTCACAAGCTTATCGTCGCGGGCGTCGCACATTCCTATCCATGGGCGGCGACCGCGTTGTCGTTCATCGGCGGCGTAGGGCTCTTCGTCGGCCTCGCTTTTCTGGTCGCGCCCGCGTCGTTCATTGTCGCGGGCTTTTTCTTCGACGAACTGGCGGAAGCAGTTGAGCATGAACTGGCACCTGGCGAAGCGCCAGGCCGGGCTCTTTCGCTCGGCGATGCGGCATGGCTTTCGGTCAAATTTTCCGCCGTGTCCCTCGGCGTCAATCTTGTCGCGCTTTTGTTGCTGCTGGTTCCCGGCGTCAATGCCGCCGCGTTTTTCGGCGCCAATGCCTATTTGTTCGGACGCGGCTATTTCGAACTCGCGGCCTCACGCTATCTTCCGCTCGGCGAGGTTCGGCGGTTGCGCAAAAAGAACGCGCTTCGCTTGTTTGGCGCCGGCCTAGTCATGGCGGCGATCCTTGCCGTTCCAGTCTTCAATTTGCTCACGCCGCTGTTCGGGACCGCATTCATGGTGCGTATCTCCAGAAACATCATGCGTTCCGCCCGGCAAGCGCCACGCTCGGCGTTGGGTTGAATTTGACGGCTCAGACCGCGCGCATATCGGCGAATTGCCCGGTTTTTCGGTAACGGGAGAGATAGGAAGGCACCAAGGTCTCGAACGGTTCGGGTGATATGCCAAGGCCGCGCAAGGTCCGCCCGTCGGCCTCCGCTTGCGGCGAGACAATATTGTCGCCTCGCAAGAGCTTCACCTGGTCGGAGGTTATCGTAAGTATCTCCGGAAAAAGACCGAGTGACAATTTGCGGATAATTCCGGTAACGAAGGCGAGCGATCTCGCGCGCCCGAAAGAGATCGGAATGAGCCGGCGGCGGCGCCCGGTCACCGTCAAGACGAACGTAATGATCCGCCGGAGCGTCGCGACTTCCGGGCCGCCCAATTCATAGATTATCCCGGGCTTAGCCTTGCCGTCGACGGCCAACGCGATCGCCGTTGCGACATCCCCGGCGAAGACCGGCTGAAGTTTGGTTGCGTCGCCGCCGATCAAGGGGAGCGCCGGCATGAGCCGCGCCATTGCCGCGAACCGATTGAAGAATTGATCCTCCGGCCCGAACACGACCGAGGGCCGGATGATGATGGCGTCGGGCAAGATTTGCCGCACCGCCGCCTCGCCAAAGGCCTTCGTTTTCGCGTAGACGGAAGAACCCGAGGGATCGGCTCCAATGGCCGACATATGCACAAAAACTTCCGTGCCCGCTTGTTTGGCGGCCTTGGCGACGGATTGTGCGCCGAGGTGGTGAATCGCGTCGAAACGCTGCGCGCCCGACTCATGCAATATGCCAACCAGATTGATCGCCACTTGCGCATCCCGCAGCGCATGGGCGATTGACTGAGGATAGCGCACATTCGCCTGGACGGCATGGATTTGACCGACATCGCCAAGCGGCTGCAAGGGAAACGCGAGATCCGGGCGACGTACCGCGACCCTAACCCGCCAGCCTCGCTGGGCCAAGGCGCGCACCACATGCCGGCCGACAAACCCCGAACCGCCGAACACCGTCACAAGCCGGTCTGTCTTTACCAATTCCTCCGCCATGTTGCAGGTCCCCAGGTGCAAGGTTTAGTGGCCGCATCGTTTTAGAGCGCTTTCGCACGCAATGGAATCGCGAAAGCGCCGTAGGCTCTTTATTTCGCCGCGCGGGATCGTGTATTGTAAAGCGGCCTGGCACGCGGGCCAATCGTTGCTTTGTATTGACAAAACCGAGGACCGGCCCGTATCAGGGGACCGAAGCCCAGGTGGCGGAATTGGTAGACGCGCTGGTTTCAGGTACCAGTGGTGAAAGCCGTGGAGGTTCGAGTCCTCTCCTGGGCACCAAATACAAATCCACAGCCGTTCAAGGACGTCCAGAAATCCTCGCAAAATAAGGTAGATAGGGCTTACGGGCGTCCTAAATCGTCCGCAGGAATCCGTTGACAGCCAGCAAATTTGTTGGCCTTATTGTTGGCCTTGTCGCAGAGTGCCGAGACACGAGGCCAACAAATGCTGACCGACTTGGCGATTCGCGCCGCGAAATCCAAGACAGGCCAGACGGTTAAACTCTCGGATGGCGGCGGCCTGCAACTGTGGGTTCAGCCGTCGGGTTCGAAGCTCTGGAATCTCGCTTATCGTTTCGCGGGTAAGCAGCGCAAACTCGCGATCGGTTCATATCCGGGCATCGGATTGAAAGAGGCACGCGCGAGGCGAGAAGAAGGCAAGAAGCTGTTGGCATCGGGTTTCGATCCGAGCCAACAAAAGCGGCTCGTAAAGTTGGCCTCGGAAACTCAGAAGACAGATACCTTCGAGGCCATTAGCCGCGAGGTTCTGGAAAAGAAGCGCCGGGAAGGAAGGTCGGAGACGACCGTCAGCAAGGCGGCGTG
>DATBYR010000059.1:0-27202 GCA_036513565.1 Methylocella sp.
GCGTGCCCGGTGGCGGCAGGCTTGGTTTCGGCAGTGTCGGCGCACTGGCTGTAGCCGTCGTCTCGGTGGTTGGCGGCTTTCCTTGCGCCTGCGCAAAGTAGAATCCCACAATAGTTCCAAGAACGCCGATGAGAACTGTTAGAACATCCTTGCCCTGCCTGAAACGTTCAGCAAGATCCTCTTTTGTTCCGCTTCCAAGAAAGCTATTGACCACGGTAATAACGGCAATTCCGACCGTGGCTATTGCGATCAAAAACGCTATAACACCGCGAGACGTAGCGGAATCAGCCAACGAGCTCAGTAGTTCCGGCTTGAAAACTGCATACACGAAAATAAATAACCCTATGCACAGCAATCCCATCAAATTCTTAACATCAAACACAGAATCCATGAAACTCTTTCTCGTATTGCCCGTTGGATCTCTTTGCATGTCCTCCTCATATGACGGCCAGACGTTCTGAACGGCTTGGAGCGCCTCGGCCTGGTTTACAGAAGTCGGAGCTCGTTTGATCAGTCGCTCATAATCTCTTCGGTTTGAGCTCGCGATCGGCCAATCGGGACCAATGCCGTCAGCGACACCATAAAGTAGTAGAGTGTCGTCGTTATCGTGACGGTTCTTCCAAAGCCAAGCACCAAAGCTCATTATAGAACTCCCTGTCGGTTGGATTTTTTCTCGACGCAAGCCGGAGGCTAAAGCTCATTCCTCGCACCCGCCTCCGGATTCATCTTGATCAGTGCGGGGGATGGGGGCTATGCGGGACATCGTCCCCTCTCTACCTCATATCCCTTTCGCTGACAAATAAAAAAAACTGACTAATATAAAAAGACAAAGAACGAATGAAAGGGCGAATGCCTTCGGGGGCCTGTCGGCCGGAGTGGCTACGTTTATCCAAACGACCAGGCGAAGCGTTGCAAGGGATTTGGCGACACACGCTATGGGCATCACCGAAGCCGACGCAAACTGACCACGTTTCTTATGCCGGGCAAATACTGCCACGAGCCGGGCGCGCGTGTCCTTTTTTCAGCAGTGCATAATTCAACTTTTCAGATTTCCAAACGGTCATGGCGCGCTTGCCTCCCCCGCACCCTTGTCCGATAACAGCGGACCGCCAACGGAGTATCCCGTGCCTTCACTCATAAAATTTCTTTTGCTCGCCGGTATTCTCGCGGGACTCATTTACGGCGGCATGATCGCGCTGGTGACGTTTGTCGAGCCGCAACCGCGCGAGATGATCCAATTGATTCCGCCGGCGCGGCTGAACAAATAGGAGCTGCCGGCCGATGACGCGAAGCATTCCGCGCCTGATCGAAGCCTTTCTCGAGATGATCGCGGCCGAGCGCGGTGCATCGAAAAACACGCTCGATGCCTATGCCCGCGACCTCGCCGATTATGCCGCTGAACTCGCCCGCGCGGGAAAGACACCGCGGAACGCCGCGACCGGCGACATTCGCGCTTATCTCTCCTTGCTTGCAAAACACGGTCTCAATCCCGCATCGAGCGCAAGGAAACTTTCGTCGATCCGCCAGTTCCACCGGTTTCTCGTCGCCGACAGGTGGCGCACTGATGATCCGGCGCTAATCATCGAGGCGCCCAGACGCGGCCGGAGGCTGCCAAAAACGCTGTCCGTCGCCGAGGTCGGCCATCTGCTGGCGGTCTCCAAGGAGGGCCTCGACGACGACGCCCGCCCCGCGCCCGAACGGTTGCGCGCGTTGCGCACGGCCTGCCTGCTCGAACTTCTCTATGCGACGGGTCTGCGTGTTTCCGAGCTCGTGACACTGCCGTTGAGCGCGGCGCAAACAAAGGAGCCTTTCATCCACATTCGCGGCAAGGGCGGGCGGGAACGGTTGGTGCCGCTACCGGGCGAGGCGAGGCGGGCGATTGCGGCCTACTACGCATTTCAAAGGAAAACCGGCGCCGGGGCGGCGGCTCGCCATTGGCTGTTTCCGGCCGATAGCGCGACCGGCCACCTCACGCGCCAGGCTTTCGCCCGCGATCTCAAGACCTGCGCCGCCGCCGCGGGAATCGGCGCCGCGCGGATAAGCCCGCATGTGCTCCGCCATGCCTTCGCGAGCCATCTTTTGCAAAACGGCGCGGATTTGCGCGTCGTGCAGGAATTGCTCGGCCACGCCGATATTTCAACGACGCAAATCTATACCCATGTGCTCGACGAGCGGATGAAAGCCATGGTGCGCGATTTGCATCCGCTCATTGGCGAATGACTTCCCGCCGGTCAGTTGAGTGATTTTTCCGTCGAGGGAGCGGCTACCGTGACCATCGCCACGGGAATTTGCAATCCGAGCCAGGGAAGTTCCGCGACGGTGCCATTGACCCGCAGCGGCGTCACCGTTACGCGCAGTGACCGGCGCGGGCCGGCGCGAATCGAAATTCCTCCGCCGGGACCGTTTCGTGCGTGGGCCTTGCGCTTGCAGGAGACGATCAATCCTTGCAGAAGAGCGTCCGAACCGTCAGTGCTGCGAAGGCAGCCGGACTCGAGAACGAGCCCACCGGCAGAATTGAGCAGCGTCCGGGCCGCCGCATTGGCGAACACCACCCTAGAGGCGCCATCCACCAGCATCACACCCCGGGGCAAGCACTCAAGCCGGTCCGGCGCCGTGTAATGGTCGAGATCGCGCAACCGAAGCTCGCGATGGAGACGAACGGCGCGTTCGACGTGCGGCAGCGCGGCCTTGAAGACAAGCGTCTGCTCGCCGGTTATTTCATCTTTCCCGGGCGCATTGGCAACGGAGATCATTGTCGAAATCTCGTTCCCGACCAGCAAATTGGCACCCATCGACGCAATCGAGAACTCGGCCGGGCGCATCCATTCGTTGAAGAAGGGGGTAGCGACGAACTCCTTTCGCGGGATCAGGCTTTCGAGCAGGAATACCTCGCCGGCTGGCCGCCCGATCGTGCGGGGCCAAAGCGGATTATGGAAGGCCCAATATTTCTTGAAGACCGCGTCCATGACCGGATCGGTACGCGGCGCAATCGAATCATATGTACGGGCGCGACGGTCCAAGCTGAGCAAGCCAATCTGCGCCGTCCCCATGGCATCGGCAAGCCTCGTCAGCGCTTTCGGCCAGAGAGTGTCGTCAAGCACCGCCTCGTAGATCAAATCTATCACGGCCTGAAGGTCATCTTCCTTGGTCATGGCAAAGGTCACGGCGGCAAAAGCGTTTGCAAGAGACGTGGATATCGTCTCGCACTAACAATACATCTCAAGATCGAGAAAAGTTGCCCCTGCGTTCACATTTACGGTGGAGTGCAAACGTTCAACTTCGGAAAATGTTCCGCGCAAGTCCGCGCTGACTGCGTCGATATGGGTCATCCTCTTCGAGACTTGGTACTTGGTATAAGTGCGCGCAACCATCCGCCGAGCGGCGCCTGGCTCCTGGAAAGCGTCGGCGGAACAGCCCTGCGCCGTGGATCGGCATCTTGCGAAGATAACAATTGCCAGTAGTGTCCTAAAGGTTCCGCACAAGGCCGCGCCACGCGGCAAGGTCGCGTCCACGCGCGAATGCCCTCGCCGATTGCCGCGGAAAGAGCCGTCGCATTCCGCACGCCGATGGCGGGATGGTTGCCAGGCGCCGGGCTGCTTGATCGTTCTTCGCGCGGGCTGCATATCATCGAAGGCGGCGATGCGTCGATCGAGGACCCGCCATTCTTCCCGCATGTCCTCGATCAGCGTGGGCAATCGCGGGCTGGCCGCGAGACCTTGTTCTTCGCACAGCTGGCAGCCGCCGTTCTAGTAGCTGCCGAGGCAGCCGCAAGCGGTAGCGCAAGGCGATCGGGAACCGTCATCGCATCCTCGCTTCCTTGTGGCGCGGGTCACGCAATTCCAGCAGCATGTCGATGGCGGAACTCGCGATCGGCTTGAAACCGAGGCGGAGGTAGAAACGCAGCGCCGCCGCGTTGCTGCCGAAGACCGAAAGCCGCACCGGCAAGCCCGCCATCCGCGCTTCGGCGAGGACGCCGTTCACGAGGCTGGCGCCAATCCCGTGCCGGCGCCAGGACGCGATGAGCGCGATGTCGACGATGAGCACGGCGTCCGGCGTGCGCGCGGTGACGATCCGGCCGACCGGCGCGCCGTCGTATTCGACGATCTCGAAGCGGGCGTCCGGATAGTTTGCGCCGTAGCGTGCGTTTTGCCCGCAAAACTGCTGCCGCATCAGCCGCTCTCGAAGCGGCGCGTCGAGAGCGGCTAAATCCTCGCCAGGCGGGCGCGACCCGCAAAACAGGTCGAAGCGAAACTCGCCGTCCGCCGCGCGCTCGGGCCGCCGGCGAACGAGGCCGGCGGAAAAGCTAGGCGCGCGTGGGTCGTTGCCCGCCATGGCCGCCAGAGCAGGCTACGTCGCCAATCAGCTCCGCGACGGGAAAATTCCCTGCAACGCGATGATGTAGTTCAATGCCAGCACCGGCTGGATGTTCGAATGCGGCCGCAAGCCGCCGCTCGGCTGCACGGTCGCGGGATCGAGCGTGACCGGCGCGGTCATCGGCGGCGTGGAATAAGTGTTAAAAGATTTCTTCGGCCACTGTCAAAAGTTTGCGCGATTATCGGCTTGACGTATGCCACGATTCGGGGGAAGAATCGGCATCATGCGTTTATTTGATGACCTTCCTTGGTGGGCGAGGATCCCGTTTTCTATTGGCGGGGTGCTAATGGCCACCTTTTCGAATGCGCTCCCAATTGGGCTCCAGACGGCAGGCCTTTATGTGGGGATTGCTCTCGCTATTTTTGGCCTGGCGGCGACCGTCTGGCATTTTGTGAAGACACGGCAACTTTTATCAACTTGGAAATTTCAGTGGCCAATCACAAAGCACGGTCCGTTGTCGAGTACGATGCAAGCCGGGCTATATGTTGGCGAAATCTATTTCGATCTCAGTAGACTAGACGGCGATCGATATATCGAGATCGCAATTCGGGTTTTTAATTGCACCGGCTCAATAATCACTATGTCGGGGCTAAAGGGGTCGATTAGCTTTGGCGCAATCGGGGGCGCTCCGTCCATAGAAGAAGTGTCGTTACCCCCTCCTACAATCCGAGCTGACACCGACAAAACCATTCATCCAAGCCGTGAATGGTTCGTTATTTTAGCCCAGCATGTGCCAGCAGCAACGGCTGACACCATTTCCTCGTTATTATCGGAGAAAAGAAGGGTGAAATTTGATTTGGATGCACTAGACATACTTGTTTGCCTGGCTGATCAACCGGACAAAATCGAACGTTTGCCGCTCTGGAATGGACTTACGTTTGAGCACGGGATTAGCCGTGGCAGGATCGTTAAGGCTTCATTAGTTTCGCCCATTACCCTGTGAGGATATCTTCGTGTCACGCGGCAAATATCTCAGCCTCGAAGAGGCCCGTAAAACCGGGAAGCTTAATCGTTTTGCGAAAGAGCATCCATCCGAAGGGGATCGCGAGCGGTTCGAGCGGCTCTTGGACGCAATGTCTAAAACGATAGAAGCGGAGGAAACATCATCGTCGGGGAATGGCGAGAGTTCCAACGAAACTCAAACTCCCCGAGATACTTAGCAAGATGCTTGCGCGACACATGCACATGCGTCCCACGGATCGAGCGCTTCAACAGCGACCAGAAGCCCTCAAGGCTGTTGGTGTGATGCGCGCCGCGCACCCATTTTTCGGCCTCATGATTGACCGCACTGTGCTTGTAGCCGAGCCTCGCGAGCCTCGCATAGGATTTCAACTCGTCCGTCGAAACCGTCGCGCCCTTGCGCACGTTCTCGACGATATGGTCTTCAAGCGTCACGCGCCGGACATTCTCAACGATCCTCGTCATTACGTCGCCTTGGCGCTCCAACATTCCGAACACAACGGTCTTGCCCGGCGCCCCGCGTCCGCGCTTGCCGCCAGAATGGCGACCGCCGATCATCGTTTCGTCGGCCTCGACGTGACCAGAAAGTTGATCGTCGCCGTCAACATTGGCCATGTGTTTGCGCAATTCATGCGCCATGCGCCACGCCGTCTCGTAATGGACGTCAAGCTGGCGTTCGAGTTCCTTTGCCGGAACGCCATGGCGCGACGTGGTAAAGAGATACATCGCATAAAACCACTTTTGCAGGGGCACGCGAGTTCGGGCGAACGGCGTCCCTACCATCGGATGAATGTGGTGCCCGCAATTGCAGGTATAGGCTGGCATCTTCGCGAGTTTGCGAAATTTGCCGACCTCGCCGCAACGCTCACATGTGACATTATCGCCATACCGTTGCTTGAACAGATGCGCCAAACACGCATCATCATCCGGGAATTGTGCGAGAAAGTCTTGAATAGTGATGCTCTGTGCCATGTGTCTCTCCAACTTGGACACTATGGCATATCTTCAAGCATACGTCAAGCCGATAATCGCGAAAGTTTGGGCAAGGTCGGCCCCGCCCGGCGATGGGACAGTTGCGTTGGCGGCGTTGGCGGCGACCAGATGGGAATGCGCGGGTATCTGGCCGACTGTCAGCGTCGTCATTTCCGTCCCCGTACTGGGCGAAAGACCGGGCCCGTTCCCCATGCCGAGAGCGACGCGGCCGCGCAAATCCGGTAGAGCGAAATTGGTCGTGCCGTTGCCGCCGTAGGTCGTCCCGAGGATTGAAAAAAGGGCCGTATTCTGCGCGATGCTCAACAACGAGCGATCGCAAAAAGCCCAGCCTTGCGGCGCGAAGTTGAAGCCGACGAGCATGATCTGTCCGATGAATGGTTCTGCGATGTGATGTTGCTGGCTCCTAAAGAGACTATTGCACCCACGGCGAAACCTTGGCCCGTAATCGTCATCTGAGTCAGAGATGAGTAGTAACATTCGCCGGAGGAGGACCACCCGGTCCCCCAATCGCTCCAAGCAATAAACTTGAACAGAGGATTGCAGCCGGGATTTTTGTTGGTTTCATTCATTCCCTCCGTGAAGTGGCAAACGTTTTGCCTAAGCCGATGGTATCGCTGCTTTTAGAACCCAGTCTGGGGCGCCCGCCCGCAGCTTCCTTAACGTGCGAATCTCCCAATTTGCCGGCCCCTCCGGTCTTGCCACGTGAACGACCGGAGCGTTAACTTTACTAAATAATACAAAAAAAACAGCTATATTTTATCATATTTTCACCTTTTTTGAGAGCGCGCCGGAATCCGGAGCGGGGCCCGCACTACGACTCGGCCGAAGAACTTGTTCAGTCCGGATGAAAACGGTTGCGATTCTGTGTTGGGCGCATGATTCGATAACGACCCGGCGCGAGACGGACCGCGCTCTATGCAGCGTGGAACGAACGCATGAGGCTCGATCTGCGGTATCCGGTCGAGCACGCGGAATTTTTGAAACTCTGTCACGCAGCCGGGCAGCTCCGCCCGACGCCGCTTCTTCTTCGGTATGAGCGGGACGATTAAAGTGGTCGAGTCTACATTCAGCGCAAATGTCAGCTCTTCGGCAGAAGCACCGTGTCGACGACGTGAATGACGCCGTTCTTCTGGGTGACGTCGGCAATCGTCACGAAGGACTTTCCTCCTTTCGCGTCGATGATTTCGAGTCTGCGGCCATCGTGCCGCACGGTCAGCTCTTCTCCCTCGACGGTTTTGTAGGTGGCCTCGCCGCCGCCCTTCTTGACAGCCGCGACGAAATCGGCCGCGGAAATCTTGCCGGGAATGACGTGGTAGGTGAGAACCGTAGTCAAGGCGGCCTTATTTTCGGGCTTCAAGAGCGTTTCGACCGTGCCCTTTGGCAGCTTGTCGAATGCCGTGTTCACAGGCGCGAAAACCGTGAACGGCCCCTCGCCTTGCAAGGTTTCGAGGAGATCCGCCGCCTCGACTGCCGCGACGAGCGTCGTGTGATCCTTCGAATTGACCGCGTTTTCAATGATGTTCCTCGACGGATACATCGGCGCGCCGCCGACTTCCACGGTCATTTCCGCGAAGGCAGGGGAGAGCCCGCCCGACACGGCCAAGCTCATGGCGGCGGCAAATGCCAAGTCGCGAACCGTAAACATGCAATTTCTCCTGCAAGCTTGGCGCCGCCCGGCGGCGCGAAGCGACGAGCCCTGGCGCCGGCATTTGGTCCGTCCCGGTCTCATGACTGGCAACTACGGGCGCGCTGCAAAAAGTTGCGCACGCCGTTTGGCGCCGCTAGTTGGTCGATCCGGCAACAAGCACGTTTCCGGCGCAGATTCCTAATTCGAAAGCAAGAGCCGGAGTGCGAAGCCGGATCCCTAGGGCTACATTCCCCTCAAAATATGAATTGGCGAATGGCTACGAGGATGAACATCATGTTCGACAAATCGAATATCGTCGAGGTTCCGGCTGATCAGGACCCCCGGTGGCAGGCTGTCCTTGCGCGGGATCGCAACTTCGACGGTCACTTCTACTATGCTGTGAAGACGACCGGCGTTTACTGTCGGCCTTCCTGTCCTGCCCGCGCCGCCAAGCCGGGAAACGTCAGCTTCCACCTGACCCGCGCTGACGCCGAGCAGGCGGGTTTTCGTCCGTGCAAGCGGTGCGAACCAGACAGGCCCGCGCTGGCCGAGCAGCATGCCGTGATGGTCGCGGGGATCTGCCGGGGCATCGAGTCCGCCGAAGAGATCCCAAGCCTCGGCGAGCTAGCCCGCAAGGCCGGTCTGAGCGCCTATCATTTCCACCGGCTTTTCAAGGCCGTCACCGGCGTGACGCCGAGAGGCTACGCGATCGCCCATCGCGCCAAGCGCATTCGGGACGCGCTTGCCCAGCCCGGCACGACGGTGACAGCGGCGATCTACGACGCCGGCTTCAATTCCAGCGGGAGGTTCTACGAATCCTCAAACGCGGTGCTAGGCATGACCCCCACCGATTATCGCGCCGGGGGCGCGAACACTGGGATACGCTTTGCAATCGGCGAATGCTCGCTTGGCTCCATCCTCGTGGCTCGAAGCGACAGGGGCGTCTGCGCCATCCTCATGGGCGACGACCCGGACGCGCTCGCCCGTGACCTCCAATACCGTTTTCCGCGCGCCCGCTTGACCGGCGGCGACGCGGAGTTCGAGGCGCTGGTCGCCAAGGTCGTCGGCTTCGTCGAAGCGCCAGCGCTCGGCCTCGACCTGCCGATCGACGTGCGCGGCACCGCCTTCCAGTTGAGAGTCTGGCGGGCGCTGCGGGAGATCCCCGCCGGGAAGACGGCGAGCTACGCGGACATCGCGAAGCGGATCGGGGCCCCGAAGTCCGTTCGCGCCGTGGCAAGGGCCTGCGCCGCGAACGCCATCGCGGTGGCAATCCCCTGCCACCGCGTCGTGCGAAACGACGGTGCGCTCTCCGGCTACCGCTGGGGCGTCGCGCGCAAGCGCGCCTTGCTCGAACGGGAGACCGCAACGTGAACATCCATTCGAAATCGATGGCTCCGTCGGACGCCATCCGTGGCACGCGGATTGAGGGAAGCCGTCTCGCCGACGCACTCAACGAACAAGGCTTCGCGATTCTGGAGAAGTTACTGTCGCGCGAGGAGTGCCGGTCCATCGCTTCGTTCTATCCCGACGACAACCACTTTCGCAGCCGCGTCGTCATGGACCGGCACGGCTTCGGCAAAGGCGAGTACAAATATTTTAGCTATCCCCTCCCGGGCATTATCGGGGATTTGCGCACCGCGCTTTATTCCCATCTCGTTCCGATCGCTAACGCGTGGAACGAACGCATGAGGCTCGATCTGCGGTATCCGGTCGAGCACGCGGAATTTTTGAAACTCTGTCACGCAGCCGGGCAGCTCCGCCCGACGCCGCTTCTTCTTCGGTATGAGCGGGGCGATTACAACTGCCTCCACCAGGATCTCTACGGCGAACTGGCCTTTCCGCTCCAAGTCGCGATCCTGCTGTCCAAGCCAGGCGAGGACTTCAATGGCGGCGAGTTCGTGCTCAACGAGCAGCGGCCGCGCATGCAGTCGCGTGCGGAGGTGGTCCCGTTGGAGCAAGGCGACGGGGTGGCCTTCGCCGTTCACCACCGGCCCGTGAACGGAACGCGTGGCGCCTATCGAGTCAACCTGCGCCACGGCGTGAGCCGCCTAAGGACGGGGTGCCGCTACACGGCCGGTGTCATCTTCCATGATGCGAAATGAGCAGCGGGATCAAGCCGCGATCGTAGTTGGCAACGTCAGGTTTTCGTGCGCGCCAAGCTTTCATCACCGGATTGACCGGAGTTGTTCTGGTGATTTTCGCGGTCGATGGCAATGCCCAAGACGGCGGGAAGCAGCCGCCAGCCGCACGGAGTAAGGATAACCGAAGCGGTCAAAACTGGCAAAGAGCGCCTGAGCGATAAGGCAAGCGACGACCAGCGCGCTGATAATTGCAAAGTACCGCGGGATCGCCGTGGCGCGAAACTCCGTCCCGAAGGATGCGGACCTGTTAATCAATGATTGGGGGGCTTTTGGCTTGCTCAAGTCCTCCAAACGTATCGCCCTTGAAAGATGGCGCCGCGCGTGCCAAGCAGGCGCATGAACTCCGAGCTAACGAGCGCCGTCCCCTCTTCCCCGCCGGGCATGGCGTCCGCCACACCAAGGCCAAAAATTTCCTTCGTCTCGCTTGGCTGTCCCAAGGCCCTTGTCGATAGCGAGCGGATTCTTGGCCGCCTGCGCGCGGAAGGTTACGAACTCGCCAAGACGCATCGCGATGCAGCGGCGGTTATCGTCAACACTTGCGGTTTTCTCGATAGCGCCAAGGCTGAATCGCTGGCCGCGATTGGCTTGGCGGCGGCCGAAAACGGCAAGGTCATCGTCACCGGCTGCATGGGCGCGGAACCTGAAGCGATCTTGGAAAAATTTCCAAAACTTCGCTGGATCTCCGGCCCGCAGGATTTTAACTCCGTCATGCGGGCGGTCCATGAAGCCGCCGCGCCGCCGCACGGTCCTTTCCTCGATCTCCTGCCCCCGCAAGGCATCAAGCTCACGCCGCGCCACTATGCGTACTTAAAAATTTCCGAAGGCTGCAACAACCGCTGCACCTTCTGTATCATACCAAAACTGCGCGGCGATCTCGGCTCCCGCGAGGCCTCGGATATTTTACGCGAGGCCGAAAAACTCGTCGCAGCGGGCGTCAAGGAGCTTCTTATCATCTCGCAAGATACGAGCGCCTATGGAGTTGATCTGAAATATGCCGAAAGCTTTTTTCGCGAGCGTCCAGTCAGGGCAAAATTTTTCGACCTCGCGCGGGAACTTGGGGCATTCGGCGTGTGGGTGAGGCTCCACTATGTCTATCCCTATCCGCATGTCGACGAGGTGATCGAACTCATGGCGGAGGGCAAGATTTTGCCCTATCTCGACATTCCGTTTCAGCACGCAAGCCCAAAAATCCTGCGCGCGATGAAACGGCCGGGCGGCAACGAGAAGATGCTGGAACGAATTGCGAAGTGGCGCGCGGTCTGCCCCGAGCTCACGCTGCGTTCGACCTTCATTGTCGGCTTTCCCGGCGAGACGGAAGAAGATTTCAAGCTTCTCCTCGACTGGCTTCAAGACGCAAGAATTGACCGCGCGGGCGCCTTCAAATTCGAGCCGGTCGCGGGCGCGGCTGCGAACGATCTCGGTTTATTCCCCGTGGCGCCGGAGGTTTCCGAAAGCCGCTACAAGCGCTTCATGGAACATTGCCAGAAAATCAGCGCCCGCAAGCTCAAGGAGAAAATCGGCAAACGCTTGGCGGTCATCGTCGATCAAGGCGGGACACGCTCTGGCGTTGGCCGCACCGCGGGCGATGCGCCCGAAATCGACGGCAAGGTTCATCTCGTCTCGCGCCGCCCCTTACGGCAGGGCGACATCGTCACCGCGAAAATCGAGCGGGCGGGAGCCTACGACCTCCATGGAACCGCCATCTAGGGCGGTTACGGATCAGAGTGGGAGTTGCGAAGATGGGATGGTTCGTTCGATATATCGATGACGAATTGAAGCACGAAATGCTTTCGCGCGAATTGGCGACCGAGGAGGAAGCTCTCGAAGAAGCCTGGCAATTGGCGCAAGGCGACAATGAAGTGCTCGGCATCGACGGGCCGGACGAGGAGTCCGTGCCGCTGGTGGAGATAGAGGCGTGGTTCGAAAACCGTTCCGCAACCGGCGAAACGGGGTCTTCGTCCTGACGCGGCTGGCGCGGGCGGCCAGCGCGCGTCTAGCTGGATCTGAAAAATAGCCCTTGTGACCCTGCGCCAGTCGCTCAAGGGCGAGCCGGTCCGCAAGATTGCCCGGACCTTCAATGTTTCTGCGTTAACTCTGGGAGACATCATTCGTGGACTTTGAAAAAGAAATTAAAATCCTGCACTGGTTGCCGCAGGAGGACCGCTGGGAGACCATATCGTGGGATGCGTGGTCAGCATTTCGCGGAATTTTGGCGCCTAGTATCGGCTTGCTGGGTCTCTCAGGCGGAATTCATCATTTCGCGGTGGTTGTTTTTGATGGAACCGAGCCGGTCAATATCATTCCGCACAAGTACCTGATCGAACCGGACGGCAGCGTCGGACGCGACAATTTCGGCGGCCTGACCAAAGAGGAACGGGAAGACGAACGACGCTTCATGACCGCGCGTGAATTAACGCCTAACGACACCGCGAGACTAAATCAAATCAGGGAAAAACTTGGCAAGGTTTACGAACTGCCACGGGAATCCATTGCGGCGCTCAAGTGGACGCTGCCAGTCCGCCCACAGGCCGGAAGCGCCGCCGAACGCTTTCTGAGCCAATACCGATAGCTCATTACGCAGGCAGGGTTTTGCGCGGCTGCTTGCGCCGTCTATGCAGCAGCGCGTCAAGGAGCGGTGCGGCTACCACGCCCCACATTACGGCAAAGGATCGATGCCAGCCTCGACGCGATGCGGCGGGAATTTTCTGGCACGTAGTTACCGATTTGCTACCTCCAAAGCAAAGCTGGCACTAACCCATTGAATATAGTAACATTATAGTGACGCTTCTGCCGGCTGCTCAGTGCACGAGTGCAATCTGGTGACGCTTCCGTAGCGCTGCGGCGACGTTCTCCTGACCCAAATCTAAGTATCCTCACGCGGCTCTTTTCTTCGGCGCGATCAATTTGCGATTGACCAAAACCTCGGCGATCTGAACCGCGTTCAGCGCCGCGCCCTTGCGCAGATTATCGGCGACACACCAAAGCGAGAGACCGTTCTCGACCGTCGCATCCTCGCGGATGCGGGAGATATAGGTCGCGTCCTCGCCCGCCGCCTCATGCGGCGTGATTGAGCCGCCGGGCTCGCGCTTATCGATCACCAGACAGCCGGGAGCCTCCCGCAGGATGTCCCGCGCCTCATCGGCGCTGATTGGATTGGCGAACTCGATGTTGACCGCTTCCGCGTGGCCGATGAAGACCGGCACGCGCACGCAGGTCGCGGTGAGCTTGATCTTGGGGTCGAGGATCTTTTTCGTCTCCGCCATCATCTTCCATTCCTCCTTGGTGTAGCCATCCTCCATGAACACGTCGATCTCGGGGATCACGTTAAAGGCGATACGCTTGGGGAATTTCTTGGCCGTGACGGAATCGGACACGAAGATCGCGCGGGTCTGGGAAAACAGCTCGTCCATGGCCGCCTTGCCGGCGCCGGATACCGATTGATAGGTCGCAACGACGACGCGGCGGATCGTAGCCTTGTCGTGCAGGGGCTTCAAGGCGACCACGAGCTGGGCCGTCGAACAATTCGGATTTGCAATGATGTTGCGCTTTGCGAAACCCGCGATCGCCTCCGCGTTCACCTCCGGCACGATCAGAGGCACATCGGAATCGTAGCGCCAGGCGGAGGAATTATCGATGACGACGCAGCCTTGGCCCGCGATTTTCGGCGCCCATTCCTTCGAGACAATGCCGCCCGCCGACATCAGGCAGATATCGGTTCCGCTGAAATCGAAGTTTTCCAGCGATTTGCATTTCAAAATCTTGTCGCCGAAAGAGACCTCCGTGCCGATCGAGCGGGGCGACGCAAGTGCGGCGACCTCATCGGCCGGAAACCGGCGCTCGGCGAGAATATCGAGCATTTCGCGTCCGACGTTTCCGGTTGCGCCAACAACGGCGAGCTTAAAACCCATCGTCTCCTCCGTCCACAGATCGCATTGTATTTCCGGCCACCGGCCCGCCGCACAAGCGGCTCATTGCATAGGCGATGTTGGAGAAAGCCGCAACGGGTGGGCGTTCCATGTTTTGCCCCCTTTCGTCCGGGTGGCGGGCAAAGCCGGAGGCAATGTGATTAACGCGTGGCCGCCTCCATAAACACCTGCATTATCGACGGAATTGCCCTTGCGCCCACAGTCGAAGACAACGAGCTTGTCTGGTTTTTGGCCGCGCATGACGCTATCCGCACCAGTTGCCCCAATCCGGCGCCTTTGCGTCCCGCCCGGCTTTCGAAAGCCGCCGAAGCGGCTCCAGTCAAGCGGCAAGAAAAGGCCGTTAAAAATAAACGCAACTTTAATGGAGCCAACAAAGCGCGCGTGCAACCAAACCGGGGCCATTGCGTTTAGGCTAAACAAGCTTTGGAGCTTCAAAATGTTTCACAAAACATCGATCGTTCTGGCCGCCGCCGCCTTGGCCGCGTTCGCGGCCTCCGCCACCGCGCAAGCCAAGCAGCGTCCTCGCCACTACCCGCAGGTGGCGGAGAGGTACCATGACGAACGTCCGCCGCTCACCGTCAACCGGCGCAGTTTCCTCGATCCCGGACCGGCCGTTCCGGTCGGCAGCATGTCAAATTACGTGACGGCCAATACGATCTTCAACCGGACGCCGGACCAAATCTTTGCGAGGTCGTCGTTCGGCAACGACCGGCTGCCCCAGCCGCTCGAAGTGCTGGGACGTCCAAGCCCGGTCTTCGAGTTCGAAACCCCTGCTTATCCATATTGAAGATAAAGCATGATAACTAGATTCACATCAAACGGAGCGTCTCTTGATCTTGGACCACGAGCAATACGTCGATTTCGTGAAAAAAATGCGCTGCCGGTCGGCCGGCGCAATTTGCTGCTGCCGCCGTCGAGGCCGTACAACACCAAATATCCCAACATTTTTCTACTTATTATTCGATGCAGGATTGGCTCGATATTTTCAGTTTCGGACCTCGTATCGGCGGAAGGCGGTTCGACTCGATTGCCCACGAATATCAGCACGCATCTCAAAAATACCAGCAAAAGGTTGCCGCTACTGGCTGTTGAAGTCACCCAGGAACGGATTGACCACGGCAGCATGATAACCGCGCAAAAACGCGTGATATGGAAGAATCCGTTGGAGCGCGTCCCGGTCATATGATTTCACGTGACCGGGAACCCCTTGAGAGCGCGTCCCTATCAAATGGAATTGATCGATAAGGACGCAGCTCAATCTCAAAGAGTTGGACATGCCGGAAGCGAAAACGGCGAGCAATATTTTGTAAGGACATGCTCTAGAATTTCGCGATGAGGTCGCCGCCGAAGGTGAATTGCGAGCTCTTGGTTCCGGCCCCGAAACCAGGGAAGCCCCGGCCGCCAGGGACGCTCTGGCCATCGAACGGCGTCGTGTTGTTCAAGGACGCGTCGTAGCGAACCTCCGGCCGGAAGGTGATCGACTTGAGCAAGGGCGTTCCCGGCGGAAGCGCCGGCGAGATGTTGAGGCCGCCGGTGATCTCGAAATAGGTGGTTGGCGCGGGAGCGAACACCGCCGTGTTCGGGAAGCCGTGCTCGAAGTTGACGAAGTCGAAATTACCGGGGTAGGCCGCCACGAAGAAGTTACTGTTGTCGCGCCAAACCTCGACACGTCCAACGGCCTTCAACCAGTCGTTGACGGTGTAGACGACGTATTGCGCCCCGCCATAGCCGCTCGGCCGGACTCCGCCATCATCGTGGATGTAGTTGAGATCGGTGATGAGGGTCCAGGAGTCGTTGATCTTCCATGTCGCCGTGATGTCGTTGAGAAAGCGCAGCGTGTTTTCGGGATTGCAGCCTCCGCAGGCCGCGATGCCGATTGGGGTGTTAGGGTTTTCCGGACCGATATGGGTGGTGCCGAGGATGGTGAGGTTGCCGTCGAGCAGATTGAGGCCAATGCCGCCGTGGAACGACGGATGGGCAACGTTGCGGTCTCCGAAGGTCGTGTTCACACCGGAGGTGATGCCGGCATAGATATCGACCAGCGGATCGACATGCGAGACGGTCATGACGCCGGTGTGCACGAACGGAATGCCGAAATTGAAGATGTAGGAATGCGAGTAAAGGTAATTGGTGGTCGGGTCGATCGTCTCGGCGCCTTCGTTGGTGACCCATTGACCGGCCTTGATGTCGATGCCGCCCGAAAACAGCCAGGGAGTATGCGCGGCTGCCCAGACCTCGACGGGAGTGAACTGGTTTAGCTCATTGATCCAATACTCTCCCTCGCCGAGATAGTGGATGTAGCGCGCGTCCGACCCGTACATCAATTGCACCTTGAAGCCGAAATCGTAATCCGTCGCCTTTGGGTCGAGCGGCCGCTGCGCGGTCAACAGGATCTGATTGAGCAGCGCCGTGTTGGCCTTGTCGGTAAACAAATGCCCGAAGTTCAATCCGTCGGCGGGATTGTCCCCATTTAAGGTAACACCGGCCTCCACCGTGCCCCCAATAGTGAATGTGTCCCACCAATTGGCTGGCGGCGGCGTGGGGGCGGGCTCGGCGGCGCGGGCATAGCCCCCAGCAAGGCCGAGGAACGCGCCGGCGCAGAGGGCCGGCACGAGGATGGATTTTGGCGGACGAGGCATTTACGTGTCTCCGAGCAGAGCAATTGGTCGTCACGCAGCGTGCACCGCAAAATTTTTTTTGCAATATCTCTCGCGGTTCCGCACCCGTTTCTTTCGCCGCCCGATGCACATTTGCCACAGTTTGCGCAAAAAGCTGGCACGCTAGCCGCCTCCAAGCAGGCTCGGCAGCATTTTTATTGCGGGGGTTTGGCGCCTTGGAGCGCGTCCCGATCAAATGGAATCATTTGATCGATAAGGACGCAGCTCAAAATCAAAAAGTCGGAGCGTGTCCTAATCGAAAAAGTCGAGCGACTTTTTCGGGACATGCTCTACCGCCCTTGGAGGCGCCGCGATCCGGCTTCAAAACGCCAGTGCCTTGGCCTCCTTAACGCCAGGCAGCGTCGCGATTTCGGCGAGCACCTTTTCCGGGACCGGGCCGTCCACTTCGACGAGCGCGATCGCGGAGCCGCCCTCGCGGTCGCGGCCGAGTGCGAATGTCGCGATATTGATCGCGGCATTGCCGAGAAGGCTCGCGAAACGGCCGATGAAACCCGGCTTGTCTTCATTGCTGACGTAAATCATCACGGGCGCGACCAGCGCGTCGACTTCGATCCCGTTGATCGTAACGATGCGCGGCTTGCCATCGTGAAAAACAGTGCCGGAG
The DNA here is from genome assembly GCA_036513565.1 of Methylocella sp. GTDB lineage: Bacteria > Pseudomonadota > Alphaproteobacteria > Rhizobiales > Beijerinckiaceae > Methylocapsa. The sequence continues at coordinate 17,304 of DATBYR010000059.1, forward strand.
ACCGAGCGCTCGCGTTCTTGCGTTGCGACCGACAGCGTGATGAGCGATTGGTAATCAGCGTCGGCGGCGCGGGTTACTTCGTCGATCGCGATCCCCCGCTCCTTGGCCACGCCCGGCGCGGAAACGATGTTGACGTCGGCGAGCAGCGGCCGCAAAATCCCGGCGATCGCCGACGCGGTCAACGCTTTCGTGTTCAATTGCGCCACCTCGCCCTCATAGGTGATCGCCACCCTTTTAATCCCGCTCTCGACGAACTGCCCGGCGAAGGAACCGAGGCGGCCGGTGAGCGCGATGAACGGCTTGAGTTTGGGCGCTTCCTCGGCGGTGATCGAGGGGAAGTTGAGCGCGTTCGCAATCGCGCCGCGGGTCAGATAATCCGACATCTGCGCGGCGACCTGTAGCGCGACGTTTTCTTGCGCCTCGCGGGTCGAAGCGCCAAGATGCGGCGTGCAGACCGCATTTGGATGGCCGAAAAGCGGATTTCCGGTTGCCGGTTCATGCCCGAATACGTCGAAGCCCGCGCCTGCCACATGGCCGCTATCCAGGAGCGCGCGCAAGGCCCATTCGTCGGCGAGGCCGCCGCGCGCGCAATTGACGATCCGCACGCCCTTCTTGGTCTTGGCGAGATTTTCCGCCGAAAGAATGTTTTTCGTCTGCGCCGTGAGCGGCGTGTGCAAGGTAATGAAATCGGCGCTGGCGAGAAGAGTGTCGAGGCCGGCTTTCTCGACTCCGAGGTCGAGGGCGCGTTCGGACGAGAGGAAAGGATCGTAGGCGATGACCCGCATGTGCAAGCCAATCGCGCGCGAGGCGACGATCGACCCGATAGTGCCGCAGCCGATGATGCCGAGCACCTTGCCGGTGATCTCGACACCCATAAAACGGTTCTTTTCCCATTTGCCGGCCTGGGTCGACAAATCGGCCTGGGGAATCTGGCGGGCGAGCGCGAACATCAATGCGATCGCATGTTCCGCGGTGGTGATCGAATTGCCAAACGGCGTATTCATCACGATAATGCCTTTCGCGGTGGCGGCGGAAATGTCGACATTGTCGACGCCGATCCCTGCGCGGCCGATCACTTTCAGCCGCTCCGCGCGCTCGAGAAGTTTGGCGGTGACCTTCGTCACTGAGCGAATGGCAAGGCCGTCGAAACCGCCGATGACGCTGGCGAGCTTGTCCTTGTTCTTGCCGAGGCCCGGCTGAAAATCGGCCTCGATGCCGCGGTCCTTGAAGATGGCGACGGCGGCGGGCGACAAAGCATCGGAAATTAATACGCGCGGAGCCACGGGGCTTCTCCAAAATATTGACGCGGACTGCCGCCCCTGCCCGGCGAAACCACTTCCGCCAGGGGGCAGGCTTGTTCGCGCCGGAACGTTCACCTTGCGCCGCTGTTGATCCTTGGGGGAATCAAGCGGCCTTGGCGAGATCGCCCTTGGTTTTTGCGAAGGCGAAATCGAGCCAAGGCGTCAGCGCCTCGATATCGCTCGTCTCGACGGTCGCGCCGCACCAGATCCGAAGGCCGGGCGGCGCCTTGCGATAGGCGCCGATGTCAAAGGCCACCTTTTCCTCTTCGAGCAAATTTTCGAGCGCTTTCGCGAAAGCGGCCTGGTCTGCTGGCGGAAGTGCCGCGATGGCCGGATCGACCACCTTGAGGCAGACGCTGGTATTCGATCTGATCCTTGGGTCGGCGGCGAGGAAATCCACCCAGGGCGTCCGCGCCACCCAGTCGCCGAGCGCTTTCGCATTGGCGTCGGCGCGAGCGATGAGAGCATCGAGTCCGCCAATCGATTTTCCCCAATTCAGGGCGTCAATAAAATCCTCGACGCACATCAGGGAAGGCGTGTTGATGGTTTCGCCCTCGAAAATAGCTTCGATCAATTTGCCGCCACGGGTCAAACGGAAAAGTTTCGGCAGCGGCCAGGGCGGCGTGAAGGTCTCAAGCCTTTCCACGGCACGTGGGGAAAGGACCAACATGCCATGCGCGGCCTCGCCGCCAAGCGCCTTCTGCCAGGAGAAAGTGGTGACATCGAGCTTTCCCCAATCGAGTTTTTGGGCGAACGCGGCAGAGGTGGCGTCGCAGATCGTCAGACCCTTGCGATCGGCCGCGATCCAATCGACATTGGGGACGCGCACGCCGGAGGTCGTTCCATTCCAGGCGAAGACGATGTCATTGTCGAAATCCGCGAGGTCAAGATCTGGAATCTCGCCATAGTCCGCCACGAAAGCCCGGGCGTTCTTGAGCTTCAAATGCGCGACGATATCATTGACCCAGCCTTTGCTGAAGGATTCCCAGGCGAAGACATTGACGCCGCGTTGGCCGAGCAAGGACCAAAGCGCGATTTCAACCGCCCCAGTGTCCGAGCCAGGGACGATGCCAATTCGATAATCTTGCGGAACCCGCAAAACGTCGCGGGTCAAATCGATCGCGAGCTTTAATTTGGCCTTGCTGGCCTTGGCCCGGTGCGAGCGCCCGAACGGGGCATCCTGAAGATTTTGGAGTTGCCAGCCAGGGTGCTTGGCGCACGGACCGCAAGAAAAATTCGGTCGCGCGGGCCGCACGGCGGGAAACGTCGTTACCATAAATGACCATCCTCCCAGATGGATGCCTTTCGTTGGGGAAAGGTGTCCCAAGGCGTTGGGTACGCCGGGCGAGCGGCTTGGTCAAGCCGCGTTCGGGGGGTAATGTCCCATGTGTGGATGGCTCCGCTTGCAAGGATTTTTTTGCGTGTGGCGTGGTCGCTTGCGGTCATCGGTCCGGCCTATGAACACGGTCGCAGATGGACCGTTGGCCCCTGATGGGATCCGCGGATCGGGCTCTATCTTGTTCGATTTGCGCGGTCCCGGCGCGAAGTGGTGCACGATCCAGTACTAGGCTCTGGGGGGACGATAAAGGAACGCAACGCCGTGAACAGACTTATCACAACCACTCCCGCGTCAGGGGCTTAAAAAAGAATAATGGCGCTAACTTCCGCGCCATTAACCCCGGGGACTTTCGGATTCCGGCGCGAACGGTGTAGAGTTTGGGGAGGAAATATGAAATATGTGCGCCGGTCCAGCTTGTCGAACGGAGGACTGGCTGATTCGAGCGGTGCCGCGGGCCGCTCGCCCAGTTCAGGTCGCCTGAACCATTGCATCGTTGGCGTGCTGCCATTTGGAGGCAGCCGCGCAAGCGAAAAATCGAACGGGTGGCGGGAGCGGTGAAGATCCTAGCTGGCAACTCCAACCGGTCTCTGACGGAGGCAATCGCGGCCTATCTCGGGGTACCGTTGACCAAGTGCCAGGTTCGCCGCTTCGCCGATTTGGAGGTTTTCGTCGAGATTCAAGAGAACGTGCGCGGCCAGGATACTTTTGTCGTTCAATCGACCTCGTATCCGGCGAACGATCATCTGATGGAAGTCCTGATCATGACCGACGCGTTACGGCGCGCCTCGGCAAGGCGAATTACCGCGGTCATCCCCTACTTCGGCTACGCAAGGCAAGATCGCAAGCCTGGTCCGCGCACACCGATCTCGGCAAAACTCGTCGCCAACCTCATCACTCGCGCCGGTGCTGACCGGGTTCTCACGGTGGACCTCCACGCCGGCCAAATCCAGGGTTTTTTCGATATCCCGACGGATAATCTATACGCCGCGCCCGTCCTGGTCCGGGACATCAGGGAACGGCTGAAACTTCATAACGTCATGGTGGTGTCCCCCGATGTTGGTGGCGTGGTGCGCGCCCGCGCCTTGGCAAAACGAATCGGCGCGCCGCTCGCCATTGTCGATAAGCGCCGCGAACGCGCGGGCGACTCGGAAGTTATGAATATTATCGGCGATGTTGCCGGCAAGACCTGCATCCTGGTCGACGATATCGTCGATTCTGGGGACACTTTGTGCAACGCCGCCGATGCCATGTTGCGGGACGGCGCCCAGGTGGTCTATGCCTATATCACGCACGGGGTTCTCTCCGGCGGAGCGGTGGCACGAATCGCCGCCTCGCGGCTCGAGGAACTGGTTCTCACCGACACCATCCAAGCAACCGAAGCGATCCGGGTTTCCAACAATATCCGGGTGGTTTCGATCGCGCCCTTGATCGGAGAGGCGATCGCTCGAATCGCCAAGGAAGAAAGCGTTTCAAGCTTGTTCGACTGAGCGGCCGCTCTAAGGCCCGTTGACACTTGGGGGATTTCCGTTTTGCGGAAAGTTTGATTCAAGGCTACCGGCGGAGGGGACGGCATCCGATGCAAATGTTCCTTGGCACAATGCCGATGACGAAGGAGAAAATGACCGCCGCCTAACAACGATGAACACCAAAACCCAATCGCTTAACCAGGCACCGTATGTCGGATCGAGTCTCGGCTACTACAATTCGGCGGTGCCTTGTCCACACCCCCATTCATCGCTAGACTAGAGAAGGCCAAGCCTTCTCGCCTTGGCGGACGGATAGAGCGGCGACAAAACCTGATCCGCAAGCGGCCAATCGATCAAGGCGCCAAGCTTGAAAGACTTCCTGCCCGATCCGCCGCTGTGCCATGATCCCCTCCAAACCAGAATGGAGAAGACGGAATCATGGACCGCACGCCGCCGCAAGCACCGGCACGCACTTGCGCAAAGGTCTCGAAACATTTTGGTGCGATTGATCGGCAAAATCGGACAAAGTTTCTCGGCCCAGCTCAATAGCTGATCTTTAAAATCTCCAGGCGCTCGACGCCTTTCGGTGTCCGCACCTCGACGAAATCGCCTTCCCCCCCTTTCAAAAGCGCCGTGGCGACCGGTGAGATCCAGCTGACTTCGTTGACTTCCGAGCGTGCTTCATCGATGCCTACGATCCGGACAGTCTTTTCTTCTTTCCGCGCGTTACGATAAGCGACTGTCGCGCCGAAATAGACCCGCTCCCGATTCTTTCGCCGCGCGGGATCGACGGCTTCGGCGATTTCCATTCTTTTGCGGAGAAACCGCATTCTACTGTCGATCTCCCGCAGGCGCCGCTTGCCGTAAATATAGTCGCCATTTTCCGACCGGTCGCCATTGCCCGCGGCCCAGGACACCGTCTCGACGGTTTTGGGCCGTTCGATTCTTTGCAATTGGGCAAACTCGTCCTGGAGCCGCCGGAGACCTTCCGGCGTGATGTAATTTTTGGTTCCGGCCGGAAGCGCGGGGATTTCGTCCTCGAGATCCGCTTCCGCCTCGGACTCCTTGGTGAACGCTTTGCTCATGGCGCCAATCGCAAATGTGGGGGGTCGCGGGGCCGGAGCAATCCCGGCCATGGCAAGCCAATCAATGATCGGCTTGAGCGATTGTGGGGAGTCCCGCGCGCAGGAGCGCAAGCGCTTTGGCGGCGGCTCCGGCCGGCGGCGCAGCTGCCTGTGGTTTAACCGGAGCAGGGGCCGCGACGGAATTTTGCGGCTTGCCATTGGCGTCGCGCGGCTTGGCGACGGTTGTCGAAGCATCATTACGCCTTGGCGGCAAGGGAACCTCGGAGGGCTGCGTTACCGCTGTTTCGGTTGAGAGGAGCGGCGGTGTTTCGGCTTTCGCTTCAACCGGCTTCGCGCCCCATAGCCGGGCGAACAAGGAAGAGTCTTGGCGCTTGGCGGGCTCGGGAGCGGCGGTGGCCACTGTTACGGGTTCAACCGGCTTGGGGCTGGGGCCCTGAACGGAATTGGCGGCCGTACTGATCGCGCGAGCCTTGGCGGCGGCCACCCTCCTGGCTTTCGTTGACTTGCCTTCGTCGAGGGCAACATCGACGGGCCCTTTCGCCAGTGCCTCGGGGCGGCTCGCATAGCTTGCCAGCGAAGCAAAATCCGGATGCTGGCCGCCATCGGCATAGACGGTGTGAACGGGCCGCACGCCTTGCCCGGCGAGTTCGGCGATTTTAGCTTCGTCGCGCTTTTGCTTGGCGGCGACTTCGGCTTGCGTTTCGTCGTTGCGTTTCAGCGGCGGGCAGGCGGCGGTTGCATCGAAATGCGACCCGTCGGCGGGAGCCGCATTGAAAACATAATGCTTGTTGCAGACGCCAACCACCACATCCTGTTTGGTCACTTCGAAATTGTCGGAACCTTCCTTCAATTGGTTCCAGAAGCCGAGATTCGGATCGAGCCTGTATTTGGCGAGATTTTCCGCGGTCATATGGAAGGGATAGGACTGCATCTGGATGGCGTGCTGACCACCGGCGAAAGCTTCCCGGGCAATCGCATAGATCTCGGCGATCTGGGCGTCGGTCATCGAAAAGCAGCCGGCCGAGGAACAAACGCCATGCACCATGATCGAACCGCCCGTGTGTCCCATGGCGCGATCGTAGGCATTGGGATAGCCGACGTCGAAAGAAAGGTAATAGGCGGAATTCGGATTCATCCGCGCCGGGGTGATCGCATAAAATCCCTCCGGCACTTGCCGGTCGCCCTCCCGCACCTTGGGTCCGAGCTGTCCCGACCAGCGGCACATCGGGAAGGATTTCAAATAGGCGTAGCGTCCGTCCGCTTTCATCTTCCAGACTTCGAGTTCCGCCTCTTTTTTGTAGGTGCGGATCAGGACCGGCGCGTTTTTCGTAGACCCGATCGTCTCCATCGCGGCGAGCGTCTGGGGCGGAACTGGCGCGAACGAACGGGCCGGGGGGGAGAGGCCGGATTCCTCGCAGCCGCCCAAAAACCCGCTTGCCCAGGCAGCCAGGGAGAAGACAAAAAGCCGCTTCGCGAAAGGTTCGCACCGCATTGATAATTGGCCTGCCGCGCCAAATGGTCTTGCCGGTCTAGCTGACTAGCTTACAGCCGGTATCCTTGTGCAAAGGTTACCAGAACCTTGAACTAACCCGGGACATTCTAAAGCTCGGTTAATGGCCAAAAAAAGTTTTAAAGCAGGCGAACACAAGGTTTGGCGTGAAGTTTCGGGCCGCCACTCACGGGTTATATCTTGCGTCCGATCGTCAAGTATTTCGCGGCCCTGGACGCCCTGAGCTCGCTTGGCTGCATATCCCGATAATCCTCTAATGCCGCGGCGATCGCGTCGCCGGCCGCAATGATCGCCGTGTCCGGATCGCGATGAGCGCCACCCACCGGCTCCGCGACGATTACGTCGATGATCCCGAATTTGAGCAGATCTTGCGCGGTTATCTTCATATTTTCCGCGGCGTCCTCGGCGCGGGAGGAATCGCGCCAAAGGATCGAAGCCGAGGCTTCGGGCGACGCGACGGTGTAGATCGCATGTTCGAGCATCAAAACCTTGTTGCAGCTCGCGATCGCTATGGCGCCGCCGGACCCGCCCTCGCCGAGAATGACCGCGACGCTCGGCACGCCCAGCAAAAGCGAAGCATCGGTCGCCCGCGCTATCGCTTCGGCTTGGCCGCGTTCTTCCGCGTCCACGCCGGGAAATGCGCCGGCGGTATCGACAAGTGAAACGACGGGCAAACCGAAACGGTCAGCAAGCTGCATGAGGCGCACCGCCTTGCGATAGCCTTCCGGCCGCGCCATGCCGAAATTATGCTTAATGCGTGCTTCGGTGCCGGAGCCTTTTTCCTGCCCAAGAACACAGATCGCACGACCGCGAAACCAGCCGAAACCGCCGACGATCGCGGCGTCCTCGCCAAACTGCCGGTCGCCCGACAATGGCGTGAAATCGCGCACGAGAGCCTTGACATAATCGGAAAAATGCGGCCGTTGCGGATGCCGCGCAACTTGCGTCTTCTGCCAGGGCGTCAGATTGGCATAAAGATCGGCAAGCGCCTTCTCGGCCTTGGCTTCGAGCCGGGTCAGGTCCTCGCCGATGGCAACCGCGTCGCCCTTCGCCGCGAGTTCGCGCAGTTCCAGTACCTTGGCTTCGAGCTCGGCGACCGGTTTTTCAAAATCGAGATAGCTTCGCATTGCCGCTGGGGAGGTTATGCCAAGGACCGGACCCGCCTTGGCGCCGCCCCCAAATTTCCGTCGGGGCGGCACAAGCAACGGAAATTGCGAACCGAAACCAACGCCAAATGCATGATCGGCCCTTGCTACTTCAGGAGCGCGGAAACTCGCTATTTTGAGCCGCGAAGTCAAGAAGCCACGCCGGCGGTGCGCATGGCTTGGAGGCACGCCCGCGTTAAGCCGCGTGCGAGGCGGGTTCGCCGGTCAACACCGCGTAAAGCGCGCTGACATCGCGCGCGGCGCGCAGCTTCGCTGTAATTTTTGGGTCGCGGAGCACGCGCGCCAACCGCGCCAGCGCCTTCAAATGGTCGGCGCCAGCCGTCTCCGGTGCGATTAAAAGACAGATGAGATCGACCGGCGCGCCGTCGAGGGCATGAAAATCGATCGGGCGGGCAAGCCTTGTGAAAATCCCGAACATCGTTTTTGCCGCGGCGAGCTTGCCGTGAGGAATGGCGATCCCTTCGCCGATTCCGGTCGAGCCGAGACGCTCGCGCTGGAGCAAAACATCGAAGATTTGCCGCGGCGCAAGGCCGGAAATCAAGCCCGCCCGATCGCTCAGTTCTTGAAGCGCGTGCTTCTTCGAGTTCACCTTGAGGGAAGGGACAACCGCCTCGGGGGTGATCAATTCGGTCAGCAGCATGGGTTGAAATAATCCGGTCCGCGTCCGCTGTTGGAACATAACTGTCGATGGTTCAGGCCAAGTCTAGGCAGGGCCGTCTCGTGCTTCGCGCGAGGCTTCGGTCTTTTTCACCCCCAGCCTGGATCGATCCAGCCGATATTTCCGTCAGAGCGGCGATATACGACGTTGGTCCGCCCATCGGAAGCGCGACGAAACACAACGACTTGGGCGTTGGTCGAATCGAGTTCCATCGCAGCCCCGGAAACGGTCATCTTCCTGAATCGCGATGATGGCTCGGCGATGACCGCCGGATGGCGATCGAGTGTTTCGCCTTGCTCCGCCCGGGGCTCGTTGCGTTGCGTGCCGGAAGCCTTTTCGCGTAAAAATTGTTCTAGCTTGGTCCTGCCGTCCGCCGCCGTGCCGGCATGATGATCCAAAAGCCGCTCTCTATGGCGCCGGATCTGATTTTCGATGAGATCCGCGGCGCGATTGAAGCTGGCGTAGGGCTCATGCGCCTGGGCGTCGGCTTGCAGCGTGACGCCGGACATCAGGTGCAAGGTACAATCGGCCCGGAATCCCGACCCTTCCGGTTCAATCGTTACATGGCCGGTGGCCGGTCCAGCCCGGTATTTCGCCAGGGTGGCATCGATTCGCGCCTCGATGTGCGCGCGAAAAGCTTCGCCGATGTCCAAATTCTTGCCCGAGACGCGCAAAGTCATTGCCCATTCTCCGTTACCGGCGCCGCCCGCCATTCGGGCTAGGCGCAATTTATCCCAAACCGTAAAGAATGACCGTCGATTCCTGCTTTCAATTTAACGCTCTTCATCTCTGATTTAGGCAAAAATTCGAGAAATTAACCCTGTGCACGGGCGACCACGAACTCGCCCAAGCAAAGCTTGGCGGAATGGCCAACATGCTCTCGATCTCTTCATTTTAGCGTAGGACACGGCCGGTATCATGCTCCAAAAGGCGCTCTGATGCGAGCGAACCTTGGCCGCGAGCCCGTTGTCCCCTGGATTCCGCGCGGGTTAGGCAAGATCGTGGTCGCGCGCCGCATCAACTCCTCGCCTTTTCGCGCCGGCGTTCCACGGAAGAGGGGATTTTCAGGCTTTCGCGGTATTTGGCGATCGTGCGCCTGGCGATGTCGATATTGGCCTCCTTCAGCCTGACGACAATTGCGTCGTCGGACAGAATTTGCGAAGGACTTTCCTGGTCGATCATCTGCCTGATCCGGAACCGCACCGCTTCGGCCGAATGCGCGGCGCCGCCGTCGTGCGCGGCGATCGAGGCCGTGAAAAAATATTTGAGTTCGAAGAGACCGCGCGGCGTCGCCATATATTTGTTGGAGGTCACCCTGGAGACAGTGGATTCATGCACGCCAACCGCCTCCGCGATCGTCTTGAGATCGAGCGG
>DATBYR010000060.1:0-2812 GCA_036513565.1 Methylocella sp.
GAACGATAACCGAACAGGAAGGCAGCGGCATGTCGGCCGAGACCGTGGCGACGATGATCATGTCGAGGTCTTCGGCTCTTGTGCCGGCCATCGCAAGCGCGTGCCGCGCCGCGACAACGGCCATATCCGAAGTGACTTCTCCTTCCGCCGCGATCCGGCGCTCCTTAATCCCTGTGCGCGCGATGATCCAGGCATTGGTCGTGGCGACCAGCTTTTCAAGATCTTGGTTCGTCAAAATCCGTTTCGGACAATAGGCGCCAGTCCCGAGAAGGTGCGAGTGTAACAAATAACCCGGGCCCCTTTTTGCCACTGCAATGGAGCCCCAAGGGAGGCCACAGCATTGGCGACACAAACAATCCGATAAGCCCAAACGGCATGTTTCGCCAGCCGCCCCAAGCCCCACGGCTCGAAGAAGATGGGGGCAACCATCAACACTCGTTAATATTTTGAAATATAGGGCTCCGGCGCATCGGCATCGCACGAAGTACGGATTGTGGCTATCGGACGATCCGCCAAAAAAAGTCGGTTTCGCGGCAAGGACCATGGAAAAACAAAGATATGGATCGCAGCTTAGACGCGGCGTTTGTCGCGACCTTGCGCCTCGCCCGGGATCAACCGGTAAGTTTGCTGCAGAAATCCGATCGTCTCGCGGGCGGCGCGCAGAGAGCGATTATCCACACGGGGCCTTACCGCCGCCAAGGTCCAGTTAGCGGAACCTTCGGCATTGTCGCGCGGCTGGATTAAAATCTCACTGACCTGTTCGAACCCGGGGCATCGCTTCAGTGTCCGCAGACAGACCTCTTGGAGCTCCGCGGAAGACCGGACCTCGCGTCGAATAGCTTCACCGGTCATTGTGTCTCCTCGGTCGGCGGTTTGAATACCTCTACCCCGCGCGAAATCGAGCTTCGAGAACTCCACCGCTCGCGTTGGGCCGGCGCATGAATTTAGACCCTGGAGTTAGGCCCCGAAGTTCAGCATTGACTTCGCCGGTTCCCTGGTCTTCGCAAAGGCATTCCGAGACTCTTTGCCGCTGGGTGCACAACCGGCCGAAAGGTGAACGCGACAATGGCGCTTCCGTTCCCTGACATGCTGCCCAACCCCTTTCCTTTCGCCTGCGAGTTGGTGAAGTGTTTTGCGATCTTGACTTCGCGCACGGAAATGACTCGCCGGGGTTGACCGGAAGCGAAAACAAAAGCTAGTGTGCGTCCGAGTCTTGGGGGAACCACTCCGAGTCTTGGGGAACGCTCTGGGCAAAAAGGGGCTTGAGTGCGAATGTTTTTCGGGATCATACTTGGCATAATCCTCACGATCGGCGCGGCATATGTGTCCGATTCGATACGCAATACGAGCGGCGCCGAAGGAACCGCCGAGCGTCCGGTGGTCAACTGGGATGTGGTCAATCACGGTATCAAAGCCTTATCGTCCACCGTCCAGGGCGGGTGGGCGCGTTTGACCGGGCACGCCAAGGACAACTGACTTAGCTTGAACGTAACGCTTCGCCACTGCCGTGCTGGGATTGGGGCACCGCACAGTCCGGGGAAGCTTGCCAAAGGCATCTCCGGGCTAAAAATTGGCGGGCTGCTCGCCTCCACACGGCAAACCGCGAGAAAACAATGGTTCCGGCGGGCCATTACTTCGCGCGGCGGCGGCGATGCGGAAGCCGTCTAGCACGTGACCCAAGCGGCGCGGGGCCTCCGGTTTCCAGCGGGCACCCGGTCATTCGATTTTTTCATTCGGATAGACGCCCCACAAATTCGATTGCTGGATAAAGCCATCGAAGCCGTCGCCCGAGACACGGCACCAGGCTCCGTCGCAGCCGCGCACGCTTGCGATCACATTTGGCTGCAACTTCGCGAGCGGCGCCGATTTCTGGCTCGCATTGCTGTAGAGGATCGAATCTATTCCCTTCTTCCAAGGCGCAACCAGAGCCGTGCGCCTTCCCGAAAGAAGCGAATGGAGCACCCAGCCCTCCGCGCCTTCGGAATCGCGGACCTTGCGCCAAACTTCAAATTCGGCGGTGATCTCGACGGGGAGTCCCGCGCGTTGAAAGACCCATACGGTACGATGGTCCTTGGAGGGGCCTTCGCGCAGGTTCACGCGATCGGACTTCAGGCTCACATAACGCGGAACCGGTAAGCCGCTAGCGGAGCCGATGTGGTCAGCTTGCGCGGTTCCTCCAGCAGCCAAGGCACGGAAGGCCACGGCCATGGCGAGAAGGGCGCGATGGAAGACTCTATTCCAAAGCGGTGCGATTTGGCGCATCCGGGCTACCAAGGTTCTCCTCATCGGTGCGTGGGCTCGTTGACGTTGTGGCGCCGCAAAGCGGTTGGCTCATGTCATGGACCATGAACCGCGCTCCTTCGTTGGGTTCTCGCGTTGCGTTCTCGTATTGCGCCCTCCATTCGGAAAGCAACGGAAATCAAAGAGAGTGCCGCTCGTTTCCCGCCGGCAATGGAGACCTGCCGGCGTTCTTGTCTTTGACCGGCCATCTGCTACAGAAACCGCGAGGGGAGGCAATGAACGCGGAGACGCTCCTCTTGTGTGCCGGGCATCGTTAACGCCCGGTGAAGACGGCGTGGCAAGTCCTCGCAGGTGGTCAGCAGGTGGCCTGGCCAGACGCGATCGCGCAAAGAGAAAAACGGGCCTATTCGCACGATCCGGGGGTCTTGTTAAAATCGCATCCGGCGAGCCTAAAGGACAGGGAAAAGAATGGGCCGGAAAAAACCGCTCGTGATCGTGACCCGCAAATTGCCGGACGCCGTCGAAACCCGCATGTGCGAGCTTTTCGATGCGCGGCTAAACATCGACGACA
>DATBYR010000061.1:0-3587 GCA_036513565.1 Methylocella sp.
TAAGTCGCCCATCGTTCCCATGATCCGCGCCTCGCGGCCAGAGACTTCGACGCGCTGGACAAGTGCGCAGAGATGGTCGCGGCGGTAGCCCGCCCGGAAGTCTCATGCGCTCGCGGGCTATCTCGAAAGCAGCGCCATGGGCCGGCGTTATCGCCACGCCAAACCCTCGCCGGCTTGGTTGGGGCGCCGGGCCTCAACATGGACGTGATCGCGGCTAGCCTTCAGTTCGGCGACGTGCTCCTTCAATGCGGGATCGTCCAAATCGACAACACCGCTCTCGATCGTGTCATAAAGATGCCGCGGGAAGGCGTCCGGTTCGGTGGCGCGCTTATCGTCGAACGCCCCCGATTCTGCTAAGTCTCATCCCGCGCTAAGAATCGCTCCGAGACCCCTGCCCCGCCAATTTTAGCCAATCGTCCTCGCTGATCGTTTCAATGCCGAGTTCAGCCGCTTTCGCCAGTTTTGAGCCAGCGCTGGGCCCGGCCACGACGAGATCGGTTTTTTTGGAGACCGAAGCCGCGACCTTCGCGCCGAGCCGCTCTGCCATCGCCTTGGCCTCGTCGCGGGTCATGCGTTCGAGCGAGCCGGTAAAGACAATCGTCTTGCCCGCGACCGGGCTCGTCGAGGCGACCGCTTCCATCGGCCGCGGCGTCACATGTTCAAGCAAGGCGTCGAGAACGTCCTCAATGTGCTTTTCGGCAAAAAAATCGGCGATGGCCTCCGCCACCACCTCGCCGAACCCTTCGATATTGTTGATTTCCGCGCGGGCCTCGGACCCTTCCGTTGCAGCCCGCGCGGCCGCCCGCAGCGCCTCGAAGGAACCGAAATAGCGGGCGAGACGCCTTGCGTTCGTTTCGCCGACATGCCTAATGCCGAGCGCGAAAATGAAGCGATTGAGCGGGATCGTGCGGCGTTCCTCAATCGCCCTAAACAGGTTTAGTACCGAAGTTTCGCCAAAACCTTCGCGGTCCTTCAGTTTTTGCAAACCGCGTGCGTCCCGCGCTTTAAGCGCGAAAACATCGGCTGGCGTCTTTATCAAACCGTCGCGGAAAAATTGCTCGATCTGCTTGTCGCCAAGGCCCTCGATATCGAACGCATTGCGGGAGACGAAATGTTTTAAGCGTTCCACCGCCTGTGCCGTGCAGACAAGGCCGCCGGTGCAGCGGCGCACGACGTCCGCGGCGCCGGTTTTTGGATCGATCTCGCGAACAGCCGCCGAGCCACAGACCGGGCATGCGCGGGGAAACACATAAGGCTTCGAGTCTTTTGGCCGCTTGTCTAGGATAGGTCCCAGAACCTGAGGAATAACGTCGCCCGCGCGCTGGACCGTCACGGTGTCGCCGATGCGAATATCCTTGCGGGCAATCTCGTCCTCGTTATGCAGCGTCGCATTGGCGACGACGACGCCACCGACGGTTACCGGATCGAGCCGCGCGACTGGCGTTAAAGCGCCGGTGCGCCCGACGTTGATTTCGATGCCGCGCAACACGGTTGTCGCCTGTTCGGCGGGGAACTTATGCGCCACCGCCCAGCGTGGCGAGCGCGACACAAAGCCCAGGCGGTTTTGCAGCGCGAGGCTATCGACCTTATAGACCACGCCGTCGATGTCGTAGCCGAGCCGCGCGCGCATCTGCTCAATCCGCCGGTAATGCGCGATGAGGTCGTCCGCCGAATGGCAGAGCACCATAAGCGGATTGACTGGAAGCCCGAATTTCTTGAACGCCGCGATCATGCCCATTTGCGTCGAGGCCGGCAAAGCACTCACCTCGCCCCAGGCGTAGGCGAAGAAATGCAGAGGCCGCCCGGCGGTGATGGCGGGATCGAGCTGGCGCAGCGAGCCCGCCGCCGCATTGCGCGGATTGGCAAAGAGCGTCTTACCCGCTTCCGTCTGCCGCGCGTTCAACGCGGCGAAATCCACGTGCGTCATATAGACTTCGCCGCGCACTTCAAGAATTTCGGGAGCCGTGCCAGCGAGAGCCTTTGGAATTTCACCGATGGTGCGGACATTGGTGGTGACGTCCTCGCCCTCAAAGCCGTCGCCGCGCGTGGCCGCTTCCACGAGTTCACCTTTGACGTACCGCAGCGAGCATGAGAGTCCGTCGATCTTTGGTTCCGCGGTGATGTCGAGCGGCGCGTCGGGGCCAAACCCGAGGAACCGGCGCACGCGCGCAGCAAAATCCGCGACTTCGTCGTCGGCGAAGACGTTGCCGAGCGAGAGCATCGGCACGCGATGGCGCACTTTCGCGAATTTATCCGAAGGCGCGGCGCCAACCTTTTTGGTGAGCGAATCCGGCGTTGCGAATTCCGGAAACGCGGCCTCGATCGCTTCATAGCGCCGCCGCAGCGCGTCGTAATCGGCATCCGAGACCGTTGGCGCATCCTCGGTGTAATAGCGCCGGTCATGCGCGCCGATTTCTTCCCCAAGGCGGGCATGTTCGCGGCGCGCTTGCGCTTCGCTGAGGCTCTCGATAGGGGCTGGCTTCTTCATCCCGGAAACATTAACATGAGCGTCGACAGGCGAGGAGTTTGCCCTAAGTCTTAATCAACTCCGGCCGTGCCTTTTAACTTTAGCCGCCCGCGCTACCGCTTGCGGGTCAGACGGAACACGCCTTGTTCGCCGAACAAGTTCCAGATCCAGGGTTCGCCATAGGCCAAGGGCGCACCGAAACGATCGAGCGCCACGCCGCGCTCGATCCTCGCATCGATCTCCCGCGCCAGCGCGACAAAATCCTGGATCGTGCAAAAATGGATGTTTGGCGTGTCGTACCAGGAGCAGGAAAGGTTGGGTGTCATCGGCATGCGTCCACCGAACGCGACTTGGAGCCGGATCCGCCAATGGCCGAAATTCGGAAACGACACGATCGCATAACGGCCGATCCGCAACATATGTTCAAGCACCGTGCGCGGCTGGCGAGTCGCCTGCAACGTCTGCGAAAGAATCACATAATCGAAGGAATTGCCGGGATAGTCGGCAAGGTCGGTGTCGGCATCGCCCTGAATGACCGATAGCCCCTTGGCAACGCAGTCGTTGACCCCGCGCTGGGAGAGCTCAATGCCGCGTGCATCCACCTCCTTTTCCTCGGCTAGCAGCCGCAACAGCGTGCCATCGCCGCAGCCGACGTCGAGAACGCGGGACTTCGCCTCAACCATATCCGCGACAAGAAGAAGATCGACGCGCGCTGGTATCGCGCGGGCTCGCTTGGCTTTGATAACTCCCGTCTTAGCGGCCACGGTTCAAATCACCCCGTCTTGGCTGGGGCGATGCCCCGCGCCCGTGCCGCGGCATTCAAAAAACCGCGCGAGGTTGCGATGAACTCAGGGGTGTCCAACAAGAACGCATCATGGCCGCGGTTCGTCTCGATATCGACAAAGGAAACCGAGGCGCCGCCCGCGTTCAAGGCGTGCACGATCGCGCGTGAAGCCTGCGTCGGATAGAGCCAGTCCGAATTGAAGGACACGACGCAGAACCGGGTTTTGGCGCCCTTGAAGGCGAACGCCAGAGAGCCGCCGTAATCGGCGGCGAGATCGAAATAATCGCAAGCCCTCGTCACATAGAGGTACGAATTGGCATCGAAACGGTCGACAAA
>DATBYR010000062.1:0-2740 GCA_036513565.1 Methylocella sp.
CGTGTTCCAATTTAAGGCGATGCGGCCCGGCGTCTTTATTTATCACTGCGCGACGCCGATGATTCCCTATCACCTTTCGCACGGAATGTACGGTCTCATGGTCGTCGAGCCGCCGGGAGGCTGGCCGAAGGTGGACAGGGAATTCTACGTGATGGAAGGCGATGTTTATCTCAAGGGAGATCGAACCCTAAGCGGCGTCCACGAGGCCGCCGTCGACAAAATGGTGAACGAGACACCCGATTTCGTGGTTTTTAATGGGAGCGCCGGGTCGCTTAGCAAAGAGCGCGCGCTAAAAGCCAAGGTCGGCGAGACGGCGCGGATCTTTTTCGGGAATGCCGGACCCAACGCCGTATCGAGCTTTCACGTCATCGGCGAGATTTTTGATAAAGTCCATCCGGAAGGTGCCACCGAAACCCTCAGCAATGTGCAGTCCACACTGGTCCCCGCCGGCGGAGCGACGATCGTCGAATTCAAGACGCAAGTTCCCGGGACTTATATTCTTGTCGATCACAGCTTGGGCCGGCTGCAGAAGGGCGCGGCCGGATTTCTCGATGTGGAGGGACCACCCAACCCAAAGGTGTTCCAGAGCATCCTGCAGGGCAGCCAGGACGGCGGCGGTCATTGATCGGGCGGGCGGCGCGTCGACCCGAGATGGGCGACCGCCGCTGCCATGACATGCTCTCGCGGGTCCGGGGAATAAGGCTTGCTCACCGCAATCCCCCGTCGAATCAACGAGGAAAGCGAATTACAAATCTCGCCCCACTGGAACATCCTTGCGATTCCACAAACAACGAGAATGTGCTAGTGATTTTGCAATGAAAAGTTCCCGCGCGTCTGCTGGCGGACGCGCGGGAACCGGAGAAATTGGTTCGTCAAATCAAATAAATTTAAGGCATAATTTACCAGCACCCTCAAAACCACCTGTCGCGACTGCGACCAGGAGCTTCCGCCAATCCGCTTACGTGTCGAAATAAGGTGCGAGTGGCTGTTCTGCCCAATCCCGCCTGAATAGTGGCGACGAATGGGTCGGCGCGCATCCCCCAATCGGGGGTAGACATATTTTTTTCGATGTGGCCGGAAACAACCTCGTTTGGCTTGGAACCCCGCGCGAATTCAAGCCCAAATCCAGCGAAACACACCGTGATCCATCCCTGGGCTGTGGCTCACATTTTATGACACGGCATTGCGCTTTGTGACCTTGAGGCAGCAAATCCGCGGCGGCACCGGCGGGAGCCCCTGTCTATTTCTTCCTGGAAGCCGGATCGGCGCGATTTGCATCTTGACGATCTTATCGGGATCGGGCACCGCGCCGTTGTCTTCCCAGATCGGGCTGCGCGGCCACCATTGCCCGCACTGGCAAATCTGAGCGCCGTTGATCCCCCGTTCTCGCCGGGCAAACTCTTCAAGGCGTGCTGGCAGATCGGTCTTCTCCTTCTCACGTCCCGCGAGTCCATGTCAAGGATGCCGCCAGCGTGATCGCCGGTGGTCCTGGCCGATCAGCAAGGCCGCGGCAGCAACACCGCCGCGCCTTCTAGCCTGCCCGCCCGCAGATCCGCCAACGCGGCATTTGCCTCTTCGAGAGGATAGGTCTTGGTCCGCGTCTCGATCCCCGCTTGCGCGGCAAACGCGAGAAACTCAATCCCATCTTGCCGCGTGAGATTGGCGACCGAGACGATCCGGCGTTCCTGCCAAAGCAAGCGGTAAGGAAAGGACGGAATGTCGCTCATGTGAATCCCGGCGCAAACGACAATGCCGCCTTTGCGCACCGCCGCGAGCGCGGCCGGCACCAACTCTCCAACCGGCGCATAGATGATCGCGGCATCGAGCGGTTCCGGCGGCTTTTCGTCCGATCCTCCGGCCCAGGCGGCGCCGAGACGCAAGGCAAAAGCTTGCGCGGCCGCGTCTCCTGGACGCGTGAAGGCCAAAACCTGACGCCCCTGGTCGCGCGCGGCTTGCACGATGATGTGAGCCGCGGCACCGAAGCCATAGAGACCGAGGGTCTTCGCGTTACCCGTGAAGCGAAGCGAGCGCCAGCCGATGAGACCGGCGCAGAGCAAAGGCGCAAGCGCGGCGGCGTCGCCCTGATCACGCAATGGAAAAGCATAGCTTGCCGCGGCGATCGCGTGGGTCGCATAGCCGCCGTTTCGGGTATAGCCGGTGAAGACTGGCCGGTCGCAAAGGTTTTCCCTCCCGCTCGTGCAGTAAGCGCAGACGCCGCAGGTGGATCCGAGCCAAGGAATGCCAACCCTCGCCCCCAGCTCGATGCCCTCCACGCGAGGTCCGAGCGCATCGATTCGGCCGACAATTTCGTGTCCCGGAATGACCGGGAGCTTCGGGTCCGGCAGCTCGCCATCGACAACATGGAGATCGGTCCGGCAGACGCCGCAGGCTTCCACCTGGATCCGCATCTCGCCGGGTCCGGGGATAGGATCGGGCAATTCTTCAAAAACCAGAGGCGCTCCGGCCTCGTGCAGGATCATGCCATACATCGCCGGCTCTCCGGATAAAGGGGTTGACAGCCGAACTGTTCAGTTAACGGACGGGTCGAACGGTCTATTCACACTAACAACCATCCCGTCCGCGCTCCCTAATCCGACATCTACCCGATGACCAGATTTCAGGCTGAAATTGCCGCTTTGGACGAGCTTTGGCAAGGCCGAACCATCGCCGTGATGCTCCCGAGCACCGCTCAGCCGCCGCTGTCCAATTCCACCGTCACGTCTTGAAGTGCCTGCGGCAA
>DATBYR010000063.1:0-5537 GCA_036513565.1 Methylocella sp.
ATTGACGGAGTAGAGGTGGCGGCGTGTTTCCTCTCCCTTTGCCAAAATGCGGCTGTAGCCCGTTCCGGGCGGATCGATGAAAACGAGATCGGTGAAATCGAGCCAGGTATCGGCATTGTCGATCGTGACCGGAGGCGCCGACGGCGAAGGCGATGCACGATCGAGGGGCAGCCGCCAAGGCCCCATGGCGCCGAGATCGAGCCAGGCGGAGGCGGCGCCGGGCCCGCCATTGATCGCGAATGTGACCGGGCGCTTAGCGGAATCGGCGCCCTCAAGTATGAAGGCCGTGGTGGCGATATCGGCCTTGGGGGCGAGGCTCTCGGCGTCGCTCAAGCGGATCGGCCCGGCAATCGCTTTGAAGCGCAGGCTGCGTCCGGGAAGCTCGATCGTATGGGAGGTCGTCGCGGCGGCGGGCAGGGAATTGGGAGCAGCCGCCGGTGGCGCTTGCGCATGCCCGGCGTCCCCATTTTGTTGCCCGGCCTTTGCCGCCGGACCTATCGCAGTTTCCGCCGCCGGCGGTTCCAGCGCGGAGGTTGGTGAAGTGGCGGCAAAGCCAAAAAGAACCGCGGCGAGCAACCATTTCAAAATGTTTGGCATCGATTTCATCGAAAGGGCCCTTTATGATCCATTAACGACTGGCTGAGCCGTAAGTGCCGAGTCGACTGTTAAACTTCGCCTCTCCCGCGCAAGGTAGCGGAATCCACAATGAGCTACCGGCATGCCGCCTTCGTTGCAAAGAGCTTTCTGCGGTCGCATTGGGATTTGGAGTACCGCGCCCGGCATGATTCGGAAAACGAAAAGGCCCTGGACGATCGCCTCGCCTTATGGGCCAAGCGCACGGATTTGAAGGAGACTTCGGCAGAATCCGCATTCATCGACCTATTCTTCCGTGAGACATGGGACTACGTCCAGACAGGCCAGCGGGGTTCCGACACTGGGTTCTCTCTTTATCCGAAGTTCGCTATTCCCGTTTCAGGTGCAAACGGCGGCAGTGGCGAAGCCGATCTTGCCGTCGGCTACTTCAACAAGACAGCACCGGGCCAGAGTCCGCAGGCCGCCGAAGCAAATTCGCGACGCCCTCGAAGCTTTACATCGGACAGCGCCTCAACCCCGGCGCGGCATCCGACGCCGCCTTCGCCGATGGCGAGCTTTCGTTTTCGATCGACGGGGTAACCGTCATCGATCGTATCTTTGAAAGCGAGGCCGAAGGTACTTTCATTCTCGCTCAATGGAAGGTGCTGGCGACGACCTTTTTCATCACTGAACGGACGGCCGCCAAAAAACTCTGCGACGCACTCCGTAAATTGACCACGAACGACGGCTCCCCCGTGGTCTCGCAGATTATGGCCCTCGAACGGGAATTAGCCTCGCGGGACGCCGAAATCGCTGGGCAAGAAAGAGGATGTATGCGCTCGTCTACGGGCCCTCTGGCCTCAGCGCCGAAGAAATCGAAATGGCGGAGAAAGGATAGCTTCTTCTCCGCTCATATCGCCGGTTCGCGCCGGAGCCAGCTTCCGTTCCTGGACCCGGCATTTTCCTCCGCCACCGGGGGCAATGCGTCCATTACCCGTTCGGGCGGGAAGATCACAATGACTTCGGTGCCTTCGCGGAGCTTGGATTTCAGGGTGAAGGACCCGCCGTGGAGTTCGACGAGGCCCTTCACGATCGGCAGACCTAAGCCGGAGCCTTCCTCGGCGTTTTTTTGCGCGAGCGCGCCACGGCCGAACGAGGACATGATGATCGGGATCTCATCATCCGGAATTCCTGGACCGCTGTCGCGCACCGCCACGTATTGACCGCCGCTCGCGGTCCAGCCGATCCTGATCTTGATCGTTCCGCCTTGCGAAGTGAACTTGATCGCGTTCGACAGAAGGTTCAACATGACTTGACGGACAGCGCGTTCGTCGGCCCAAATCTGCGGCAAATCCGGCTCGACGGCCTTTTCGATGGTGATCTGCCGTTTTTTCGCGCGCAGCCCTAGAAGATGCCGGCAATCCTCGACAAGATGAGGGAGCGCGACCGCTACTTCCTTGAGGTCGAAACGTCCGGCCTCTATCCTGGAGAGATCGAGGATTTCATTGATCAGCATCAAGAGGTGCTGCCCGCTCGCATGGATGTCGTTTGAATATTCCTTGTAGGATGCGACGGAGTGCGATCCGAACAATTCGCCTTTCATGACTTCGGAAAAGCCAAGAATGGCGTTGAGCGGCGTGCGCAATTCATGGCTCATCGTGGCGAGGAAGCGTGATTTGGCGAGATTTGCTCCTTCGGCGCGGCGGCGGGCCAGATCGCTGTCTGCCTTGGCTTGTTCGAGCTCGGCGATCAACTCGTCCTTTTCGGCTTGAAACAACAGCGCCTCGAACGACGCCGCATGCAACCTCCTAGCAACGACCATGGAATAGAGCTGCGTGCCGCAGGCCAACGCAATCAACGGCAAGGTTCCATCGGAAAGGCTCGCTGGACGCAGGAAACTAAGGGTTGCGAGGGTCATTGGCGTTAAGGCGCCGGCCACCGCGGACGGAATCGCGGCGGAGATCGTCGCGTTCATTGCGGCAACGAGCAAAAGTAAGACGAGGGCATAGCTGCGCGCGGCGGGATCACCGGACTGGCTAACGAGCCAAACGATCACCGCCCATGTGATTCCCTGGAGCGTTTCGGCGAAGACGAATTTGCGGCGCCAGCGGCTGGCGCTGATCATGGATTGTTCGGCATCCAGGAACTTGCCGGCAATCTCGTAAGCCACGCCGAGCGCGGCGAAATCGAGGACGAGCCAAATCAGGACTGCGTCCACGGCGACCCATTTGGCGGCGGCCGTGGCGGCCACCGCGCGTAGCAGGGCCATGGCGGGGCCCGACGATCTGCGTCCCTTCGCGAAAAGGCGAAGCAATTCGACGTCGAAACCACATTGGCACGCTGACGTCAGCTTCTCGCGCGCTTCGCGTACCTCGGCGGCCAGGCGTCCGCGCCGCGTGGCGCCGGCCGGATCACCAGCGCGTCCGCGCGCGATCGTTTCCGCGGTGGCGTCGGTCATCCTTTAAAAAACCCGCTCAATTCTCGCTTCGCGTGAAAGATTGCGGCGACGATGCCGGAAAAAGATTAATGAGCCGCTCAAGCGATCGTTCGATTTGTTCGCAGCTAAGGCTGGTCCGGGCCTGACGGTCAGAACCGCAGCGCTTTTCACAGAAGCGGCGGGCATGAATCCGTTAACCGGCATACCGGCGAGCCAGCCAGCTCGAAGTTGACCCGGATCCGTTTGAGAAGGTCCGGGCGCTTGCGAATAAAAGGATTAAACGGAACGTCGCCGCTCACGTGAGCGAATCGGCCTGATGCGGTACCCCAGAATGGAACCGGCGGGACAAGCGGTTGCTACGACAGACTGACAATGAACCCTAGCGCAAAAATTCCGATAATGCCGTCGGAGGTAACGCCACGGTAACAAAGTGCGCCGCGCTTGCCGCCGCAGGCATGGCGACGATTGTCTGTTTCGCGCAAGCTATCAAATCAATGTTGCAGGCCACGATCTCAATCACGATTCGGAATCCGCTGTCCGGTAAAACTAGCCCCGAGGCGCCCATTCAATTGGAATCAGTCCGCCCTCCGCAGCATGTAAAGATCCTGGACCGGATTCCCCTTCGCTCCTTCAGGAACGGCATCGACGATCTCGAACCCTTCAGCCAGCGTCTCGCGCACATACGATTCCGGATGAAAGGATACACAGAGGTTCCCACCCGGGTATTGACCGAGCCGGACAACGGGCCGCCCGGAGTTGAAATCTTCTTGTTCCTTGCCGGTGAGACGCCCGATGTACGCGTTGCCATGGACCGTCAGAAGGAGAATTCCACGAGGCCTCAATATTCGCCGTAACTCGTCACGCCATGCCTTTTGTGCCTTGATGTCCAAGTGAGTGAAAACCGAAAACGCATAGACCAGATCGAAACTCTGGTCGCCAAAGTCGAGCATGGCGACCATCGAATTCTTGCTGATGCTCGCGAAAGGGACGCAGCGCTGACATGTCGCGACAAGATACTCATTTAAGTCGGTTCCACAGATTCGCGTATCCGCGAAGCCGTTCCAAAACCGGGTGACCCGCCCACACCCGCAGCCAAAATCGAGGACGTCCTTGAGACCTCCGATTGCCGTCCCGTTCCTTTCAACCGTCTCGCGGATACAATCGAATCCCCGCCGTCCCAATTCAAGAAAACCAGGAATGTCGGCCGAGCCGGCCACCAACAAGCGAGCCCAATACCCCGGTATCGGAAGCGTCTCATTGTTGCCGCCGAACCAAAAATGGCAATTGTGGACTAACGTCGCCGGAGCCAAGGTTGCAGCAAGCATTCGAACTTTGTGGGCTTGTGGCAGCAATCGTAGAGCTTGAAGCAACGCGATAATTGTGCGTCTCAATGCCGCCTCCTGAACTGGGTGTCCTTAGTCATTTTTTTGGAACAACTTGCGGCTTAAAATAAGTAGCGCGCCGGTGCCATCGACCAATGATCCTTCCACCAACTTTGCTTGTTCCGAACCGCTAGAGCGTCGTTGATTCACGCTCTTCCCCGTGCGCGTTGTGTGCCGAGAACCTTGTCGTGGCCGTCCGGCAGCCGCCCAAATTCCCGCCGCCATTGAGCAAAAACAGTCTTCCGGCTTTGCCCGCCGTCACAGGAGTGTCGGAATGCCGCCCGTGCTCGACGCGGCTGACCGGCCGGATTTATAATGATATAACGCGCTGCGCGCTGAAAAACGTGAGGCGCCGCCGTCCCCGGTCTTGCGAACGCCTCATGCCCCCTCGTGCC
Source organism: Methylocella sp. (assembly GCA_036513565.1). GTDB lineage: Bacteria > Pseudomonadota > Alphaproteobacteria > Rhizobiales > Beijerinckiaceae > Methylocapsa. Next base: position 4,788 of record DATBYR010000063.1, read on the forward strand.
GCCGGCTTTCTCGTTCATTGCTTCACTGCCTGCGGGGCCGCATTGGGTTTCGCCGCGCTGCTCGCCGCGGTCGCCGGCCAATTTAGCGCAATGTTCGCCTGGCTTGGCGCGGCGCTGGTGATCGACGCCGTGGACGGCGCCTTGGCCCGGCGCTACAGGGTCGAGGAGACGGCGCCGCATATCGACGGCGTTGTTCTCGACCTCGTCGTCGATTTCCTCACCTATGTCGTCGTCCCGCTCGTCGCCTTGTGGCGTTCCGGCCTGCTCGAGCCGCCGCTTGCGGTCCTCGTTTGTTGTGTGGTCTGCGCGGCTTCGGCGCTCTATTTCGCCGACCGGCGCATCAAGACCCCCGACCTCTGGTTTCGCGGGTTTCCGGCGATTTGGAACGTACTCATCTTTTATATTCTGGTGTTGCGGCCGGGGCCGCTTGTCAGCACGCTCGTCATCATCGGCTTTGCGTGCCTGATGTTCGCGCCGGTCGTCTTCGTTCACCCGCTGCGCGTCGTGCGGCTCCGCCTGGTAACGCTTACCCTGACAGGCATGTGGTGCGCCGCCGCGATCACGGCCGTGGTTCAGGGTCTCCCGAAAACTGGATTCCTCGTAAAGGCCGTGCTGATGGTGGTGGGTCTGTATTATATCGTCCTGCCGCTATTCCGTAATTTTCCCAAGGCGAGTTGAGCGGCACCGGTTGATCTCGACGGCCGCGCGCGTTGCTGGGCCCGGGCCCGTCGCGCAAACCCGTGCCTTTGA
>DATBYR010000064.1:0-7823 GCA_036513565.1 Methylocella sp.
TGCCGCCGCTGTTTCCAATCGTGGCGTTTTTTTACAATGGACTCACGATTTCGGGCTATCGGATGGCGACGCCGGGCATGCGGGCGATGGACCTCGAAGTGCGTCTCACCGATGGCATGAGGGTGCCTTTCCTAAATGCCGCGGTGCAGGCGGTGCTCTTTTATGTGAGCACGATGTTCCCGCCGGTATTTCTCGTCTCGCTCTTGAGCGCGAACAAAAGATGTCTGCACGATATGCTTGCCGGAGTCATCGTCACCCGGCGGTTTATGTGAGGGCTAGAATTTTAGCCGATGTTTTCAGAAGGCCACTTCTGAAAACCAAAAAGAAGGTCGGCGAGATTGACGCGAGAACCGCGCGACGCACCGCAGTTTTATCTGACCTCGCCTTCGGCGTGCCCTTATTTGCCCAGCCGGCAGGAGCGCAAGGTTTTCACCCATTTGATCGGCCGCCGCGCCGCGGCACTTCACGACCAGCTCACCCAATCGGGGTTCCGGCGTTCGCAGACAATCGCTTACCGCCCTGCCTGCGAAAATTGCCGCGCCTGCGTGTCGGTCCGCGTCAAGGCCTATGAATTTTGCTGGTCGCGGAATTTCCGCCGGGTCGTCGAAATCAATCGCGACCTTTCCGGAACCGTGGTGCGGGCCGAGCCGACTTCCGAACAATATGCCCTTTTCCGCCGCTACCTCGACGCCCGACATGGCGACGGCGGCATGGCCGACATGACGGCCGTCGATTATTCGACGATGATCGAGGACAGCCATGTCGAAACCCGTCTCGTCGAATATCGCCTTTGCCAGGAAAGTAGCGTGGCGGCGGGCGAGCGGCCGCTCGTTGCCGCCTGCCTGACCGATCTTCTCGCCGACGGTCTGTCGATGGTTTATTCCTTTTACGTCCCGGGTGAACAGAGCCGTTCGTTCGGCACCTATATGATCCTCGATCATATCGAACGCGCGCGCCGTCTCGGCCTGCCGCATGTCTATCTCGGCTACTGGGTCGCGGGCTCCCGGAAAATGGCCTATAAGGCGCGTTTCTTGCCGCAGGAGCGGCTCGGTATGAGCGGCTGGGAACGGGTGGATTAGATTTAGCGGGCGGGCGTCTCGCTTCACCCGAAGCGATTGTTCTTGGGGAAGCCTTTTGGCGGCAGGCGCCCGGCTTCGGCGCGGTTGCCCATCCAATCCCGTAAATCGCTCGGTCCGACGCCAAATGTCCGCCCGGCGGAGTCTTTCCAGGTCAAGCCCTGGTCAAGATAAAAGACCTTGGCATCGCTAAGCCCGCCATCCCGGTATTTTTGCAGACGAACACCCTTGCCACGTGCCATTTCAGGGAGCTGTGCAAGCGGAAAGACCAGGAGCTTACGGTTTTCGCCAATCGCCGCCACATGATCGCCATCGGCGGGAACGATGAGCGCGGCGGTTGTCGGCTTTCCAACGGTAAGCAGCAGTTTGCCTTTGCGCGTACCGCCAACCATCTCGTCCTGGCTCGCGACGAACCCGCGGCCATCGCTCGCCGCCACGAGCATCTTCCTACCGGGCGCGTAGGGAAAGACGGCGACGATCGTCTCGCTTTCCGTGATATCGGCCATCAGACGGACGGGTTCGCCCTGGCCGCGCCCGCCCGGCAACTTGCTTGCGTCGAGCGTGAAAATCCTTCCATCGCTGACGAGAACGAGGATTTTCGATGTGGTCTCGGCGAAAAACGACACGGCCAATCTGTCGCCACCTTTGAACTGCATGCCCGCGAGATCCGTGACATTGCCTTTCAGCGCCCGGATCCAGCCTTTTTCGGACACCACGATCGTCACCGGTTCGCGCTCGATCATCGCTCCGGTGACATCGGCATCGGCGATAGCGGGCGCTTGTCCAAAACTCGTGCGGCGGCGGCCGATCTTGGTTTCGGGCCCGTATTTCTTCTTGAGCTCGCGAATTTGCGCGGCGACCGCCTTCCATTGCTTGGCTTCATCGCCAAGCAATGTCTCGATCTCGCGCTTTTCCTTCGCAAGATCGTCGCTTTCGCGGCGCAGCTGCATTTCTTCAAGCCGGCGCAAGCCGCGTAGTCTTGTGTCGAGAATGTACGTCGCTTGCACGTCGGAAAGGTCGAAAATTGTCTGCAACTCTTGCTTTGGATCCTCGGCCTCGCGAATGATCCTGATCACCGCGTCGAGGTTCAAAAAGACGACGAGCATTCCGGCGACGAGTTCGAGCCGGTGCACGATCCCGGCCTGCCGGTGCCGCGCGCGGCGCAGAAGAACCTCGCGGCGATGGTCGAGCCATTGCCGCAGGGCGTCCTTGAAGGAGACCACCCGGGGCACGACGCCATCGGCCAGCAGGTTCATATTCATCGGAAACCGGCTCTCCAGCTCGGTCAGTCGAAAAAGCTGTTCCATCATCATGTTAGGATCGGTCGTGCGCGCGCGGGGCTCGATGACGACGCGGACGTCCTCGGCGGATTCGTCGCGGACATCGGCGACGACCGGCAGCTTCTTGTCGGCCAACAGCTCGGCGATCTTTTCGATGAGCTTCGACTTCTGCACCATGTAAGGAATTTCGGTGACAACGGCGGCCCAGGCGCCGCGGCTTCCTTCCTCCTTCGACCAGCGCGCCCGCAGACGGAACGAGCCCCGCCCGCTCTCGTAAGCCTCCGCGATCGCTTGCCCAGATTCGACGATGATTCCGCCGGTCGGGAAATCCGGCCCAGGCGCGAAGCTCAATAATTGCGCGGTCGTGGCATTGTTGTGCGCGATGAGATAAAGGGCCGCGTCGCAAAGCTCGGCGAGGTTATGCGGCGGGATCGACGTTGCCATGCCAACCGCGATGCCTTGCGCGCCATTGGCAAGCAGGTTCGGGAGCGCGGCGGGCAGGACAATTGGCTCTTTCTGGTCGCCCGAATAATTTTCGCGAAAATCGACCGCGTCCTCGTCGATGCCTTCAAGCAAGAGCCCGGCGACATCGGTCATCCGCGCTTCGGTGTAGCGATAGGCGGCGGCGCCGTCGCCGTCGATATTGCCGAAATTGCCCTGGCCGTCGACAAGCGGATAGCGCGAGGAAAAATCCTGGGCGAGGCGGACGAGAGCGTCGTAGATCGCCTGATCGCCGTGCGGATGGAAAGAGCCCATCACGTCGCCGACGATTTTCGCGCATTTCTTGAAGGCGGCGCCCGGATCGAGACGCAAAATATGCATGCCGTAGAGGATGCGCCGGTGCACCGGCTTCAGCCCGTCGCGGGCATCGGGAAGCGCCCGCCCCATGATAGTCGAAAGGGCGTAGGCGAGGTAGCGCTCTTCGAGCGCGTCGCGGAGATTGACCGGCTCGGCGCCCCCGGTTTGAGGCGGCGGCGAGATGTTTTTTCCCATGCGCGAAGGCCTAAACGGCGCCCTTGCGGGAATCAAGTTCCGTTTTTGTTCTTTAAGCCTTATGCACGGATTTGCGCGCGGGGTTTGGGGCTTCGAGCCAGATGCGGGCGGCGCCCGCTAGGCCTCGTGAACACGCTCCAGCCGGTTGGGCCTTCGCGCGGCGGCTGCATCAGCCCTCGCCTCCCTTCAACCGCCGCAGGTGCTTCTCGCCCCATTTGCACATCAGGTCCGAGATCGGCCGCAGGGTTCGTCCGTAGGCCGTGAGCGAGTATTCCACCTTGGGAGGCACGACCGGATAGACCTTGCGGCGGACGATGCCGTCGTCTTCCAACTCGCGAAGTTGTTGGGTCAGCATGCGTTCACTGATGTCGGGAATCTTGCGCCGCAGTTCCCCGAAGCGGCAGACTTGATCCCGGAGCCAGAACAGGATGAGGGCCTTCCATTTGCCCCCGATCACCGCCAGGGTGGCTTCCACCGGGCAGTGGTGTTGGGGAGCCGGTTTCGGTTTTTTTACAGCCATACTTATCATAATGTTAGTATCATACTTTGTTATGCGTACTTGTTTCATAGCATGCTTATCGGGATGCTTGACAAACGTTTGAGCATGTGCTATCGTCTCAAACATGGATACAACCTTTCCAACGAGCCTTCCAAAGTTTCAGCGCGTCTTCCCTGATGACGGCGCTTGTGCCAGGTACTTGGAGGCGATGCGCTGGCCTAACGGCTTCTCTTGTCCGAAGTGCGGGGCCGCCGGCGAGCCTTACCGGTTCGCAACCCGCTCGTCGGTTGTATTGCGCTGCCGGACCTGTAAAAAAAATACGTCTCTCACTGCCGGGACGGTCATGCAGGCGAGCCATATGCCGCTCTCGACGTGGTTTTGGGGCGCTTACCTCATGACAACACAGACGCCAGGCCAGTCCGCCGTTCAATTTCAGCGTCAGCTTGACATTGCTACTTATGAGACGGCGTTCGCGATGCTTCACAAGCTCCGCGCCGGTATGGTTCGGCCAGACCGAGATACCATCGGCGCACCGTATCCCGTCGAGATAGACGAATGCTTTATAGGGGGCCGAACGCGCGGCGAGGGAAAAGGCACCCATCATCAGACAACGGTAATTGGTGCCGTCGAGGTACGGATGCGTAAGGACGCCGAAGCTCGCGGCGCGAAGTGGAGGGATGCGCATGAAGGTGGCGTTCCGGTCAAGAAACTTACTTATGCTGGGCGCCTTCGGCTCCGCGTCGTCTCTGGCATGGACCAGACAATTGCTCCTTTTTCTGGCCGCGATATCGAGACACTTACCGCTTTCGTCACCGAAAATGTGACGCCCCGCTCCGTTGTTCGCACTGATGGTTGGCAAGGATATAATGACCTTCGCGGGATAGATTATAAGCACAATATTCTCTCGCTCGGGGGCGATCCTGAGAAGGCAGAGAAACACCTGCCGATGATCCATCTTGTCTTCTCCAATTTGAAGACATGGATCAATGGCACTCACCACGGCCGGATAGAACCTCGTCATTTGCAAGCGTACCTCAATGAGTTTGTATTTCGCTTCAATCGCCGCTTTTATCCGATGAATTCTTTCAACTCCGTTTTGGGGATTTCGGCGCGGACCGTTCCGCCGACTTACGCGCAACTTTATTCCGGGGAATGGATACACGCTGCATAGAGGGCATGTCCGGCGTTGTGAAATATTTATAATCTTTAGTGAGCACGCTTTTGTTTCTCTCAAAGGATTTGCGCATACGGGTAAGCCGTTCATACGGCATCGTCATTTCGGCCCTTCCTTGTCGGCTTCTGCTTGCCTCAAGGGTAATGGCGAAAGCGAAGCGTTCATAGCGGTTGTGGCCGATATTCTGGCAGCACGTGCAATAGCAGAGCCTACCGCACTGTCGGCGGCCACCAATTTATCAAGCGCGGCCTCTAACTTTGCAATCATTGCAGCAGGCATGAGATATCCGGCGTTGGCCGCCACTTCCGCTTTATATGCCTGCAATTGCCCTATAACACCGTCCCTAGCTTCGTTGGCAGATACCACTTTTTCGGCGGTAAATTTCAAGTGAGCTTCGAATACTGCTATCTCTCCCTTCAGACCATCTATATTCCTACCAACCCACCAGGCAGCCGCCGCCAATGGCAATATGATATAATAAGGGGCGCTCACGAACGCCTCCGATAGGTGCTTCCATGTATCGGGATTGATGAATTCGCCCATTGCCGCCGCCCCCTTTCGAGCCTTAAGCGACAATTTACCGCGGCCTCCCCTTTCATGTCAAGAATCCCGATAAGCATATTTCATAGATTGGTATACCTTACCATGCCCGCGAGGCAACGGGGATTATAGGAAAGCCGTGAACGCGTTGATTTCCGGCTATCTCACTCGGAGCACGCATGATGAAAATTAGCATTCTCGGTGCCGGCAGCGTCGGTGGCACTTTGGGGAGCGCCTGGGCGCGCAAGGGTCACGATGTGTTCTTTGGCGTTCCCCGTCCCGGCGATGCCAGGACGCGGGAACTCTTGACAACCATTGGATCAAAAGCCCGCGCTGGAGCCGTCGCCGAAGCGGCCACGGCCGGCGATGTGATTGTGCTGGCGACACCTTGGCCGGCCACCCGGAACGCCGTCCAAGCCGCCGGCAACCTCGCGGGCAAAGTGGTGGTGGACTGCACCAACCCCCTCAAGGAAGATTTCAGCGGCCTCGCCCTCGGATACACCACCTCTGGCGCGGAGCAAGTGGCCGAATGGGCCAAGGACGCCAAGGTCTTCAAAGCGTTCAATCAGACCGGATTCAACATCATGGCCGATCCGGCCTTCGACGGCCAGCGGGCCGTCATATTTGTCTGCGGCGACGATGACACACACAAGCCAACCGTGCTGAAGCTGGCCACGGACATCGGCTTTGAGGCCATCGACGCGGGGAGCCTCGTGATCGCGCGCCTCCTTGAACCATATGCCATGCTCTGGATTCACCTCGCCCTTGCACGGGGTTTGGGACGCGATTTTGCCTTCGTACTGCACCGGCGCGAGAAGGAGGCATCGTGAACATCGGCATCATTGGCTCCGGCAATATGGGGGCCAGCATGGGCAAGATCTGGGCCGCAAAGGGCCACAAGGTTTTGTTCAGCTTTTCCAAAGATCAGGAGAAGCTGCGGGCAGTTGCCGCCGCCGCCGGTCCCAATGCGCGCACCGGCGCGCCCGCCGGGGCCGTGGCTTTCGGCGAAGTGATCCTATTTTCCGTCCCGTGGGCTGCCGTTCCCGAGGCACTGAAGGCGGCGGGGGACTTCCAGGGCAAGACTCTTTTCAGTTGCATCAATCGCCTGAAGCCGGACTTCAGCGGATTGGAGGTCGGCACCAGGACGTCTGCCGCCGAGGAGATCGTCAATCTCGCCCCCGGCGCCAAGGTGGTCGAGGCCATTCCGCCGATGACGCAAATCCTGGCGGCAGACTCCCGCCGCCTCGGTGGGCAACAGATCAGTACGTTCTACTGTGGCGACGACAAAGCCGCTAAGGCGAGCGTGGCTTCCTTGCTGTGTGACCTGGACTTCGATCCGGTCGATGCCGGTTCGTTGACAAGTGGCCGATACATCGAGCCAGCCCGCGATGCTCTGCGTTCAACTGGCTTACGGCATGGGCATGGGACCCAAGCTGGCGATGAAGCTGCTCCGGGACTGACTCTCCAGTGAAAATCATGCGGTTCTTCGGCCGCGAAGATGGGCGATGCGTGTCGCGCGAACGGACCAAGCCGCTCTTGAAGGGCGCGGCGGCGACGGCGTGGAACAGGTAATGGAAGACTCGCGGCGCGAAGCTCAAAAGGAGACTGGACGCGTCGAATCCTTCAGCGACGGCGTCATTGCTATCGCCATCACGCTGCTCGTCCTGGAAATCAAGGTTCCCAAGGCCGATGAAATTGCCTCGGTCGGTTTGTTCGCCAAGCTGCTGGATTTGTGGCCGAGTTTCCTTGCTTTCGTGACGAGCTTCGGAACAATTCTGGTCATGTGGGTCAATCACCACCGCGTGTTCCGGCTTGTGTGAACCATCGATTATCCGTTTCTCTACTGGAGCGGCTTTCTGCTGTTGACCATCAGCTTCGTTCCATTTCCGACCGCTCTGCTAGCCGAGCATCTTGCCAGTGCCGGATCGGCCACCGCGGCAGCTGTTTACGCGGGGACGTTTGTGGCGGTCGCCTTGGCGTTTACCGGGGCGTGGAGGCACTTGCGAAAGCATCCGCGTCTTTTGTTCGCCACGGCCGATCCTGATGCGATCGAGGGAATTTCACGCCAGTACCGCTTCGGCCCTCTGCTTTACCTGATCGCCTTCGGCCTGGCATTTCATCGCTTATGACCGCTTTAGCCGGGCGTAACCATGGACACTATTCAGCCGCTTCTTCCCCTTGAAGTGGCAAACGTCTGGCGGCTCTGGAAGGCAGGTATTGTGCGCGAAAACTACGCGCGTGCCGATGAGCCCGGCGTGGTT
>DATBYR010000065.1:0-5812 GCA_036513565.1 Methylocella sp.
CTCGTCCTTCGCCTTGACGTAGTCGAGGAGCTGCCGGCGTTGCGACACAAGCTTGAGCAGACCACGGCGCGAGTGATTGTCTTTCACATGCGTCTTGAAGTGCTCGGTCAGATTCACGATCCGCTCGGTCAGGATCGCAACTTGGACCTCGGGAGAGCCGGTATCGCCCGGCTTCAAAGCATAGTCTTTCAACAGCGCCTGTTTGCGCTCCGCCGTAATCGACATCGAATAACCTCTTTGAAATGCAACCCAGTCAAAAACGGCCCGATCCAAAGGCCTCCTGAGGAGATTTGCATCCGCGCGGCCCGGCCAGGATGTCGTCCAGCGGGGCTCAGGCGGATGTGGTGCGCTACCGGAGCGGTTTATACACGAAACTAGCTGCGAGGAAAGGGGGGACAAGATTTGCGAAGCGACATTGGCTGACCTTGCCGGCGTTTTGCGTCCCCTTCGGTGGGCGATGATGCGGCGAGCCTTTCTTTGTCGGCAAGCTGTTTTTCCGCGATGGCCATCAGGCTGAGATATCCCAGCGTCGCGCGCAGCATCCGGTGATTATCAGGGTTGCGACATGAAGCCGGCCGGTCTCGAAGCCCTGGGCATTCGGGAGATCGCGCCGCATCCGGCGCCCCGCGCCTTTCGGGAGGCTCAACAGGGAACGCGAGATGCAACGCGTCCATGCGTCGCACGACGGCGAGATCGGTCCGGGCCATGTGCGCTACGGCCGAAAAGAAAAGCGGTATCCAACGGAGATAGAAAGCTTCGCCGGAATATGTTGAACACGCGTTCAGACACCCATGGCAACTTGGCGGCCGGTATGGGAGATCTCGAATCGTGCACGCACCCCGAGTTTGCGAGCTACGTGCCGACCCGACCTTCGAATGTCAAATCGCGAAATATTTTTGCTTTCGCAGGAGCTGAAGGCAATAGACAAGCACATCGCAGATTATATAGTTTATTGTTGTTCTCAGTCGTATATTGTCAACGAATATTGTTAGGGCCACACGCATGCCAGCTTGGATTTTCGATTTCCCAGGGGCTGGGGGACGCCGTGGAACGGGCTTGGCCCTCATCGGCGTGCTCGCGGGCGGTTTCATTGCCTCGGGAATTGCTGGCGTTGACGCTGGGGCGGCGCTCTCGCCTCGCCGGGCGTTCGCGATTTGCCGCCAACTGTCCAGTTAGCGGCGGCGAAAAAAGCCGGGGCCGCTGTTCGTGCCACCGCGTCCGGAGCGCGCAAATACTGCCGGGTCTTATCCGGGCACGCGAGGGAGCTTTCGAGTTTCGCGGCGGTAAGGAAAGACAATGTGCTGCTGACCGAGGTGATCAAGTTCTATCGCGGGTGCCCGCTCTCGTGCCTCGTTCCAAAAGACCGTTCACCCGGGCGACGGCCGAGAACGATCTCGCGATTTTACTCCAAACGCTGGGCGAAAGGCAGGGCGGACGGTTGCTTCTGGAAGAGGCGGTTGCGGCCTATCGCGAAGCGCTGAAGGAATGGACGCGCGTGCGCGCGCCCGTTCACTGGGCGACGACGGAGAACAATCTAGGCCTAGCGCTTGCGGCCCTTGGCCAGAGGGAGGCGGACGTTCGCGCCTGGAAGAGGCGGTTTTGGTCTATCGCGAGGCGCTGAAGGAAAGGACGCGCTTGCGCGCGCCGCTCCGTTGGGCGACGACGCAAAGCAATCTAGGCACGGCGCTGCGGCTGCTAGGCGAGCGGGCGAGCGGGACGGCTGAACTCGAAGAGGCTTTCGAGGCCTTTCGGGCGGCGCTGAAGGAAAGACGCCACCGCCGTGCGCCACTCCAACGGGCCGCGACCACGAACGATATAGGCGTCGTGCTGGGCGTCCTCGGAGAGCGGGGAAACGGGACGTCGCGGCTTAAGCACGCCATAGCCCTTTTTCGCGACGCCTTGAAGGAAAGGACCCGCAAGCGCGCGCCGGACGAATGGGCGGCGACCCTAAGCAATCTCGGCCTGGCGTTGACGTTTCTTGGAAAGCGGGAGAGGGGGATGGCGCGGCTCGAAGAGGCGGTCGTGGCCTTTCGAAAGGCGCTGAAGGAAAGGACCCGCCAACATACGCCGTTCGAATGGGCCACAGTTCAGAACAATTTGGGCACCGCCCTTAGCGACATTGGCGAGCGAGGAGACACAAAGGCGAGGCTCGATGAGGCGATCGAAGCCTATCGCGAAGCCCTGAAGGAATGGACTCGCGAACGTGTGCCGTGGCAGTGGGCCAAGACCCAAAATAATTTAGAGCATGTCCCGAAAAAGTTGCTCGACTTTTTCGATTAGGACATGCTCCAACTCTTTGATTTTGAGCGAGTCCTTATCGATCAAATGATTCCATTTGATCGGGACGCGCTCTAGGGCTCGCGCTCGAGCGCCTTGGACGGCAAGGTAAGGATACGGTGAAGGTCGACGAGGCCGCCGCCGCATATCGCGAGGCGTTGAAGGAAAGGACTCGCGACCGCGCGCCGCTCGTTTGGGCAGGTACGGAGGAAAATCTCGCCGCGGCCTACTGCATGTTGTCTCACATGGCCGGCCGGCCGGTTCTCGACGATGCGCTTGAAGCGATTGACGGGGCTCTGGAGGAATATCGCAAGGCGCACTCGAATACCGATATCGAAAGAGCCGAGGACATGCGGGAATGGATTCTCTCGGCGAAAAGCAAATGATGGTGGCTTCAACGGAGTGGGATTGTGGTGTTTCGGCCCTCTTGTGCACAATCCGCAACTCTTTTCGCTTTCCCATTAACACCGCATTTACTTAATTGCGTACCATGCCGCCGAAAGGGCAGTCACGCCCATGGGAGTCCGCGAGCAAGCTTTTTATCGCGAGCAACGCTTGATAAGGCGCCTCGTTGTGGAGAGGTTAAAGCGAACCGCTGCGTTATCCGAACGACCTGACGGATGAAGAATGGCGGCATATCGTGCCGCTCGTCCTCCGGCCAAACATGCCGGTCGCGAGCGTAAGGTCGATTGCCGGTAAATCGTGAATGGGATCATGTCCGAGCGCACGTGTTGCCCATGCCCCTAGACTCGCCGCACCGGCTTTGCGCAACCGGAGCATCGTGGTCGTGTGCCGGCGAGTGGTGTAACTGGGCGGGATTTTTGAACATCCTGCTGAGGGGAGCTTGCGCGCTTAAGACGGTTCGCGGCCTGCCCAGCCACCCAGCGCAAAACAAATCCTAAGTCCGTCGCAAAAATGTGACGCCTCGCGTAAACCCTTCCATCTGCGCGGAATCAGATGCAACGTCCTTCCGCTATCTCAAAAAAATGTGAATTGCGCGTCCTGCCGGAAGGCTTCGAGGACCGGGGCAGAGGCATCAAACAAGATCCGATATCCCTTCCCGCTGTAGATCTTCTCGTAGCGCACGGCTTTGCCCGCGCGCCCGGTGGGATCGCCCGAAAGACGCTTGACGGCGACCAGACGCCCACCGTCCTTCAGTTGCGCAAAAAGCGCCTCGAGATTGGCCTCGACCGCGCCATTGATGAAAATCAGGTCGAATGGCGCTTCCTCGGGCGCGCCTTCCGCAAGCGGGGCTAGGATGGTTTGAACCTTCGCCAAGCCGAAGGCGTCGAGATTGGACCGCAACGCACGATACAAGGAGCGCTCCGATTCGAGTGCCACGACACGCCCCGCGAGACCGGCGAGGAGCGCCGACGAATAGCCAGTTGCGGCCCCTACATCGAGCACGGTGCCCGCCGATACCACGGCGGACCCTTGGATGAGGCGCGCGAGAACAAGCGGCGGCAAGAGCGTGCGCCGTTCTCCGCCAGGCCCAGCGGGCTTTAGTTGCAGCGCGATGTCAGAATAAGCAAGCGGCGCAAGGTCCAACGGAAGGAAATGCTCGCGTGGGACTTCCAGCATACGCGCCAAGAGCGGTTGGTCGGTCACGTCGAAAGTCCGGATCTGGCAATCGACCATGGTACGGCGGTGAAGCGCCGATAGAGACAAGCGATCCGCGATGCCGGCGTCTTCGAGGCGGGTGTCTTGCATGATTTCTTGCCAAGGCCTTTATTTGGCGGGACCTCGCGCATCTGTACCCCCGCACGGTCAATTTATAGATTTCCCGGCTTCCTCTGTCCATTAGGTGTTTAGTCGTGGCATTTGATGGAGCGGATCGAGAATGAATCGTTCTTTCTGGGAAGTCCAGGCTTTACAGATGTATTCGTAAGGCGTGAGGCCTTTCAGGGTCTTGAGACGCCGGCCGTGGTTATAGGCGTTGATGAAGTCGGCGAGGTGATTTTCGAGCTCGGCGTGGCGATCGTAATGATGGCGCTTTACGGTCGCTTCCTTGATCGTCCGGTTCATGCGCTCGACCTGCCCGTTGGTCCAAGGATGCTTGATCTTGGTGAGCCTGTGCTCGATGCCGTTCTCCCGGCACCGCATGTCGAACATATGTATCATGGATCTCGCTGTCGGGCCATTCGAATAGCGTGGCGGGAAGGTGAGCTGAATGCCATTGTCGGTGAGAACCGTGTGGATCTTGTAAGGGACAGCCGCAATCAAGGCCTTAAGGAAGGCGGCGGCGGACGTCCTCCCAGTCTTTTTCACCAATTGGACGAAGTTCACCAATTGGACGAAGGCGAATTTGCTGGCGCGGTCGATGGCGATATAGAGGTAGACCCAGCGGTCGAACCTCGGCGATGTCGATGTGGAAGATAGGGGCCGGCGGCGATGACTTAGCGCATCTCGAAAAATATGTGCCGCGGCTCACGGATACGAGATTCAAAAGCAGCCTGAAGCGCGTGGGTGCTGCAAGCAGTTGGAATAATGACACGCCGACCGCACGAGCGCAGCGCCGGTAAAACCCCACCGTTGCTTCCCATGTGCTTGCCAATCGAGTTTTCTGGGAAACAGCGCCTCACGAAGCGCACTAACTATTTGATATTATTGGTGCCGCAACGGTGATTCGAACACCGGACCCCCTCATTACGAATGTCATGGCCCGCATTTCCGTAGGCCATTTTTAGTTGCCGCAAGCCACCTTTTGTCTTGCCAATATATGCACTCTGCCGTATTGTGTTGCCTCGAAGCCGCCGATACTTGCTTTTCCGGTGGCGACACGGTGGCGACATGGCGAGAATCACAAAACGGACGATCGACGCGCTTAAGCCCCGAGCCAAGCCGTACATCGCATTCGACGGCGACGTGAAGGGCTTCGGACTGCGCGTCATGCCGAGCGGCGTGAAGAGCTATGTCCTGGAGTATCGCCCGGGGGCGGGCGGCCGCCGTGTACCCAAGAAGCGGCTGACCGTCGGGAGGCACGGCGCAATGACTCCCGAGCAGGCCAGGGAGGCGGCACTCGACGCCTTGGCGCGCATCCGGCTAGGGCATGATCCTCAAGCGGAAAAAGGCCGCCAACGTGGTTCTCTGACGGTCGGCGCCCTCATTGATGCGTTTATCGGCGAACACGTCGCGAAGACATGCAAGCCTCGCACGGCCGAAGCTCACAAGATCGCCCTCCGGCGGCTCTGCGCGGCACATGGCGGCATGAAGGCCGAGGCGCTAACGCGAGCCCAGATCGCGACGCTGCACTCGAAGTTCAAAGATAGCCCCTTCGCCGCGAACCGCTTCCTTGCCGTCGTATCGAAATGCTTTGCATGGGGATCGGGCCGCGGGCTTTTGCCGGAAGGACATATCAATCCCGCACGCGGGATCGAGCGATACAAGGAACACGCCCGCGAAAGGTTCTTGACCGGCGAAGAGATGGCGCGTCTTGGCGATGCGCTGCACGAAGGCGAAACCGTTGGCTTGCCCTATGAGGTTGACGATACGAAGCCAAATGCAAAGCACGCGCCGAAAGCGGATAAGCGCCGGA